>JAESTO010000112.1 GCA_016763565.1 Gammaproteobacteria bacterium
CCAGGTGATAATGTTCAGTTATTGATATTAGATAAACATAAGCAATTAATGCCTTTGGGAGCGGTGGGAGAATTGTATATTGGTGGAGCAGGTGTGGCGCGTGGCTATTTAAATAGACCCGACTTAACACAAGTGCGCTTTATAGAAAATATTTTTGTCAGCGAGACCGATAAAACAAAAGGGCATACACGATTGTATAAGACGGGCGATTTAGCACGTTGGTTACCTGATGGTAATGTGGAGTATATGGGGCGTAATGACGAGCAAGTGAAAATACGCGGGTTTCGTATTGAACTAGGAGAGATCGAAGCGCAATTGCAAAAACACACGGCTATTAATGCGTGTATCGTATTAGTAACAGACGTTCAATCGACAGCGAATAATAAATTCATGGATTGTGCTGACAAACAATTGGTTGCCTATTATGTGCAAACAAACAAAAACACCACCATTGAACGTGATGTGTTACGTGCTTATCTCGGTGAACAATTACCGGAGCATATGATACCGGGTATCTTTATATCACTAGAAATTTTTCCATTGACTGTCAATGGAAAAATTGATCGTCAGGAATTATCGATGCGAGGTATTGATTTCTCCCGTAGAGATAAGCATGTTGCACCACGCAATGTGCTAGAGCAGCAATTAGCTACAGTTTGGCAGCAAGTGCTAGGCGTTGCATCAGTGAGTATCTACGATAATTTTTTTGCGTTGGGTGGTGATTCAATTAAAAGTATTCAAGTCATTAGCTGTGCTAAACAATTAAGTATTGATATCACAGCGCAGGCGATGTTTAAGTACACCAATATTGCTGAGCTAGCCATGCATTGCCACGCAGATGATAGTCTTCAGACAGTGCTGATAAAAGACGACGCAGAGCCATTCATGAGCGAAACAGAACAAGCAGAATGCAAAACACTGATGGCAGCAGATAGCAATGTAGCGGATATTTATCCTGCTAGCCAGATGCAACGATTGATGGTAGACGCTTACCAGCAACATCAACAGGGCGTGTATCATTCTCAACATGTTTATTACTGGACAAAAAAACATTTTTCTTTGGAAAAATTTTCAGCCGTATTTAATAAACTTGTCGAAGCCGCCCCTGTATTTTGTAGTTATTTTAAACGTTTAGATAGCCAGTTATTAACACAAGTAGTTCGATATCAATGTCATGTTCAGATATCGGAACATGACATAAGGCATATGGATAAATTAGCACAACAGCAGGTTATTGCGGCTTACTTAGCGCGTGACAGAGAGAATGTATTTGACGCCTTTGATAAAGAAACGCCTCTACTACGCGCACATGTTATGACGTTAGACAATGAACGTACCGTGTTAGTGATATCGTACCATCATGCCATTGTTGATGGTTGGTCAAACATAGAGTTCATGAAAAAATTATTACACTATTATACTTTAGATGCGAATGCTTTAGCGGCAATGCAGATAGAGCCAGACAGGGTGAATACGTATAAATTATTTATTACGCAAGAACAGCGGATAATGACAGACAAAAAAGTCAAAACCTATTGGCAGGATTATTTATCAACGCTTATGCCACAGCTATTACCTTTGCGTAAAGATGTCACGGATGTACAAACCCGACAGGAATTACAGATAGTTGTTAATGATACACACGTATCGCATTTAGTAGCCTTTGCTAAAACGCACAATGTATCATTCAAATCGTTATTGTTTAGTGAATTTTCGCGTGCGATCAGTCAATTCCTTAATAGTCAAGAGGCCGTGGTAGGCATAGTGACCAATGGTCGCACCGATGATTTACCTAATGCCTTACAAGCGATGGGATTGTTTTGGAATATACTGCCATGCCATACAGAATTTTCACACGAGGCTCTGAATGTCGGGGCTATAAAAACGATACATCAGCGATTGCAGGAAATTGATTTGTTGTATGGACGTTATCCTCTGCTGCAATTGTTGCGTGATATGAATCAAGCCGATTTATTTTTTGCAACCTTTAACTACATTCATTTTCATCAAGTTAACGCAAGTGAACAGTCTCTTACTGTCGGTCGTGTCAGTGTCGAAGACTTTTGTGATCGCCTTCATTATCCATTGAATATATTAGCGAGTCGGCATCCCGATGATGACCGTGTTGAACTGCATATGAGCTTTGACGAACATTATATTACGTCAGAGGATGTACAAGTGATTGTAAATAACATGCTTGAAGTGTTGATGACGATGGTCGAGGTAGATTCATTGCCAGCATATTCTTTTGAAAGAAAACAATTTTGGTTACCCGAGGCAGCAGAGGCAGTAAATAATCAGAAGGGTGCACCATCAGCGGCATTATCAAAGGCAACGTCGCAACAGAGTGTATTGAGTCAGTCGCGTTTTCTTACGTTGCCATCATCTGAAAAGCAGCCAGCAACAGCTGAGGCGTTGCCGCGTGAAGAGAGGGACGATTATCCATTGGCGTTTAATCAACAACAGCTTTATGTGCTCCATTGTCTGTATCCGCAATCAGCGATATACAATATGGGTATAGCTATTTCGCTAACAGGTGTCTTGGATAAGGCTGCCTTACAGCACGCGGTGAATCAATTGCTGATACGCCATGATAGTTTGCGGATGTCATTTGAATTAGGTGAAACTGCCCCCTATTTGACTGTACAGGCAACTTGTTCGTTAGCGGTTAACACGGTGCCACTGGTGCGTAATGATGCGATGTCAATCGCTGATCGCATTCAAGCCACCATTGATGTTTTACATCATCAACCCTTTGACTTACGTTGTGCACCGTTATTACGCGTAAGTATTATTGAGGTGGCAGAACATCATCATGTATTGATGCTGCAAATGCATCATATTATGTCTGATGCTTGGTCATTAGGTTTGCTAATACGTGACTTAGTGCAGTTATACACAATTCGCAGCTTGAACATGGCGGTAATGATGAATGCGCTTCCCGCAGGTTATCTTGATCATCTTAATGCACAACAACATGATGCGGGAAAAAAAGCTGTGGCGGATAATAAAGCCTACTGGCAAGCTATATTTGCTATTGCACCTGAACCGTTGCAATTTCCAACCGATAAAAAACACACGGGAAAAACTAACAAAGATGCTAAAGCCAGCCACAGTATTACGTTACCGGCAGATGTAGCCATGGCGATTAAACAAATGACACAGACACAGAATGTGACGCTGTTTGTGTATTTGTTATCAGCGTATCAACTATTATTATGGCGTTATAGCGGGCAAACGGATATGACCATTGGTGTGCCATTTCACGGTCGTGAAGATAGCACCTTTAATGAGGTGATAGGATATTTTATCAACGTGTTACCGTTACGAACGCTATTAGATCCCAACGATACGCTGATTGATTTGTTACAGGCTAATCGTGAGGCGGTGAAAGGGGCGCAACAACATCAACAGTTATCACTTGCTGAGTTAATTAGTACGCTGCAGTTGAATCGTTCAGGCGAGAGCAATCCTCTCTTTCAAACCTTATTTAATTTAATTAATATGCCGATGCCTAAAGTACAATTGTCAGGGTTAGACAGTGAAATGCTTTGGTCAGAGAGTGGGACCACAGAATTTGATGTTATTTTTGATGTAATGGCCTATGATGATATTACGTTGGTGATGACTTACAATACAGCCGTTCTCTCTGAACAGCGTATTGTGCAACTGATGGAGCATTATGTGACGCTACTGAAAGCTATGACACAAAATGCCGAGCAACCATTATGCCGGCTTGAGTTGATGGCGGATAAGGAGAAAGCTCAATTGTTAGTTGAATGGAATAAAACTGACAGCGTATATCCAAATGATAAAACGATACATTCTCTGTTTGAAACACAAGCAAAAAAAACGCCAGATAATATTGCTGTACAGTTTGCAGAACAAAAATTAACGTATAAACAACTCAATGAGAAAAGTCGTCAGCTTGCTGTACATTTACAGCAGTGCGGTATAACGCCTGATACGTTAGTGGGCATTTGTGTTGAACGTTCATTAGATATGCTAGTAGGGTTGCTAGGCATTTTAAAAGCGGGAGGTGCTTATGTACCCATTGATCCGCACTATCCTGACAAACGTATTCAGTATTTACTAGGTGATAGCAATGTAAAATGGTTGCTGACTCAGGCGGCATTGGAAAAAAGGTTGTCTAGCTTACATAATAGTGATTGCCAATTGATAGCATTAGATAGCGATTGGGAGGCAATAGCTAAGGCCGTCGGTAAGCTCAAACGGACTGTTAGACCACATCATTTGGCATATATTATTTACACATCGGGTTCAACGGGCCATCCTAAAGGGGTACAGGTTGAGCATGCCAACGTAAACAATTATCTGCATTGGTTCATGCGTTATACGCACTTAACGAAAAACGATGTCATGGATTGCTCTCTATCGTATAGTTTTGACGCAGCGGTGCCGACTTTATTTGCGCCCTTACTGATAGGTGGGCAAGTCGTGATTTGTCCGCAAGACACTTACCATGATGTTGATAAGTATCAAGCATACATAGAGCACTATGGGATCACTGTTGCACGTATGACACCGAGTTATTTTCGTTTATTAGATATGGAACGTTTAGGTCATAGTTCTTTGCGATTAATGGCACTTGGTGGTGAAAGCATCAGCCAAACAACCGTGACAGCATATTTACGTTACCGCCCGGATTTTATTTTAATCAATCAATACGGCCCTACGGAGACAACGGTTGGTTGCACATGCTTTGAGATAACACCTGAAACGGTAGAACGTATGTTGCAAAGCAATATTATTGGCAAGCCAGG
>JAESTO010000113.1 GCA_016763565.1 Gammaproteobacteria bacterium
ATACAAACAGCAATAAAAACATATAAAAAACACTTGAAAAATATTAAGCTTATCCCTGATGTTTATCATGAAAAATTTAACAGGCCTATTCACACTCTCAATAAATTTTTAAAACAAAGTAGCTTAACCTATGCTATGCGATTTACTCATTGCCTAAAATTTTGCGAATTGTCCTTAAAGCTAGCAGCAAAAGAAGCCTCATTCAAGAATGCTCATTATTCCCTATTTACACTGATATCTCTGGCTGAAATATTTTTTATATTAAAAACTCACGTGGATGAAGATGCTTCTGGCAGCTTGGTTACTATAAAAAACAACCTTAAAAAAAATTTACTTCCTACATTTTTAAAAAACGAAGATATAGTATTAATAATGAATGATTTTTACGAAATCATTCATTATAATGGCAAAAATATTAGCCCATTCAGGCAAAATGCTTATGCATTTATCATAGAAATAGTCAATGAAATAACACTCCCCAGACAATCATTAAAAAATATGCCGGATTTTTACCAAGGCATTTTGAAAAACCTGATCATACAATTAAAATCACCTGTGGCTACTAGTAGAGATAAAATCAATGTTAGTATCTCTGGTAAAATTTATTCACTACCACACAATAAAGAAGATTATAATTTCATATCTAATCTTAGTATCTTACATCAACAATTTATATTTTGCCCCAACGAAATACTGCAACAAAAATTACTTAATAATAATGAGCGGTTACAAAAAATTATTACATTCGCTAACACGCATAAACTAATTGACTTAACAATTTGAATCACATCGTAACGGTTGATACATCTTTGGTTTCCCCTTAACTTAATGGCCGCGGGGCCCGCACTGAAGTAGAGCCATTGCAATAAATACTATCGTACTTCAAAAATAAGCTAAGAAACCGATTTTTTATTCATATAGCCTTGCCCTAATAGACACAACGCATCTTACATAAGAACTGCCCATGAAATATGTATCCTTTAGCTGATACAGCATTTACCGTTACCCCCTTGTATTAATATCAAATTTTGATAGAATTGATAGACTTTATTTTTAATTTCAATTATGCTATCAAAAACTGCACACAGTCTAATTAAACACCGCCTGCTGGGTGAAAGCGAAGCCTTGCAAGCAACACAGCAAGTGCAATATGTTAGCTTAGTCCATTGGCTGGTGCAGTACCAGCAAATGGATGCCACACAAATTGCCCATTGTTTAGCACAAGAATTTAATATAACTATCTTTGATCTAGATACCTTTGATTTGCACACTATTCCGCAAAATATCAACCAACTTTTGATTGAGAAGCATCGTGTACTACCGTTGTTTACACGTGACAAGCAATTGCATATTGCAGTATCCGATCCACAACATCATGATGCACTGCAAACATTTCGTTTTCACACTGGCTTAATCAGTGTGCCAGTGTTAGTAGAGGACGATAAATTACACCAAGCTATTGAGCGTTATTTAAACCATTTTGAAAAAAATCATCTCGCAGTTGATGCTGAGGAAAACTTATCTGCACGACTGTCAACGGTGCGCTTGGTCAATCAAATTATTGAGCGTGCCGTGCAGCAAAAAGCCTCTGATATTCACTTTGAGCCTTATGAAAATAGCTTTCGTATCCGCTATCGTCGTGATGGCGTACTGTATAAAATAAAATCGCCACCCATGCATTTAGCTAAGCAAATGATTAGTCGGCTGAAAATTATGGCTAACTTAGATATTTCTGAGCAACGTTTGCCACAGGATGGTCGCTTCAAATTAACTATCATCAAACAAGCTATCAGTTTTCGCATTAATACTTGCCCAACCTTATTTGGTGAAAAAATCGTCTTGCGAATTCTCGATCCCACTATCGCTAGCATGGGTATTGAAGCATTAGGATTTAGCGAGGCACAACAACAATTATTTCTTGATGCTATGCACAAAACACAAGGAATGATTCTAGTCACTGGTCCAACAGGTAGTGGTAAAACAGTGACGCAATATAGCGCCCTTAATATATTGAATACTGAACAACGTAATATTTCAACAGTGGAAGATCCCGTCGAAATCTATTTACCTGGCATCAACCAGGTGAATGTCAATAGCAAAATTAATCTCAGTTTTTCAACAGCACTGCGCGCTTTTTTGCGGCAAGATCCTGATGTGATTATGGTGGGTGAAATTCGCGATAAAGAAACAGCAGATATTGCCATGAAAGCTGCACAAACTGGACATTTAGTATTATCGACATTACATACTAACAGTGCGGCAGACACCTTAACACGTTTAATGAATATTGGTGTTGCACCTTTTACTATTGCAGCATCGCTATCACTAGTGATTGCCCAACGTTTAGCACGCCGCTTGTGTGAGCATTGTAAAACACCCGCTGAGTACGCAACAACAAAATTATTGGCCATAGGTTTTGGCGAAGAACATCTGAATACATTGCAATTATTTAATGCAAAAGGTTGTCAACATTGCTTAAATGGTTATAGCGGGCGTATCGGTATTTATGAAATGCTGCCTATTAATGACATAATTAGCGAAGCCATTTTGCAACAAACTACCAGTAAAAACATCGCCCAACATGCTCAACAACAAGGATTCTTAACATTGCAACATAGTGCTTTGCAGAAAATGCAACAAGGTCTCACAAGCCTGGAAGAAGTCACAAGGATATTATGAAAAATAACCCACATTCCACCACGCTCTTCACGTGGCAAGGCTTGGATTTTCAAGGACAACCACAGCAAGGCCAAATTACTGCCCACGATAAACAATCAGCACATCAGCAATTACAACAACAAGGCATTGTGGTTAAGCAATTAAAAAACACCTATTCACTTTGGCAATGCCTCAATAAAAAACCCCTCAGCCAACGTGATATTACTGCATTTACTCGCCAACTAGCAACATTGATCAAAGCTAATGTAGCTATATTGCAAGCTTTAATTATTATTGAAAATACCTGCCAACATTTAACCTTACGCAAACTGGTACAAAATATTAAAATCACGGTAGAAATGGGGCATTCACTACATCATGCGCTGAAACAACATCCGCATCATTTTTCAGCCATGTATTGCCACTTAATTGAAGTTGGTGAAAGCTCTGGCATGCTGGAAATCTTACTTGAACGTGTCGCACAACATCAAGAAAACATGTCATCACTCGCGCAACAAATAAAACGCGCATTATTTTATCCATTACTCGTCGCTTTTGTAGCAATAAGTGTCAGCGCAATTATGCTTATTTTTATTGTGCCTAAATTTGAAGAGTTATTTGCAAATGCTAACAGTGAACTACCTACATTAACACGTTATATTATTAAGGCATCCGATATACTGCAACAAGACGGCTGGTTAATACTATTAACACTATTCATTATTGGCATAATAGTTTTTATTAGCAGCAAATTATCAACACGAATTGCTAACATTATCGATTACTGTAAACTGTATACGCCACTGTTTGGCAAATTAATTCGTCAGGCTATTGTGGCGCGTTTTTGTCGCACCTTGGCAACCAGCTTACAAGCCGGCATGCCATTAATGGCAACACTACAATTAGTGGCCAAAACAGCCAATAATCGCATTTATGAACGTCAATTATTAATTCTGTGCGATGACATTCATAGTGGGAAAACCTTGCATAGTGCGCTACAAAAAATTAAACTGTTCCCTGATTTAGCCATACAAATGATTGCTATTGGCGAACAAACAGGTGAACTCACTACAATGCTCAATAAGATCGCTGATATGTTTACTGAACAATTAAATCAGACCATTGCACAACTCAATCAGTTGATTGAACCAGTGCTAATGGTGATAATAGGCTTATTAGTTGGCGGCTTAGTTGTCGCAATGTATTTACCCATTTTTGAATTAGGACATGTTTTTTGATGCTAACTATTCTCTCACAACATCACGGGATATTTATTGGTCTAGTGACACTGCTCGGCTTAATCATGGGTAGCTTTTTAAATGTGGTTATTTATCGCTTACCGATTATGTTACGAGCTCAGTGGCAACACGACTGCCAAGAAAATGCATCTTCTGCTACTGCAGAAAAAAATCAACGATTTAATTTAGCCTTGCCATCATCACATTGCCCTCATTGCCAACGGCGATTAAGCATTGTTGATAATATTCCGCTCTTAAGCTTTATTTTGTTACGTGGTCGCTGTCGTTATTGTCAACAGAAAATTTCTTGGCAATATATATTGACTGAATTATTCACGGCAATGAGCTCAGGCATTGTTGCTAGTTTTTTTTTAGTCAGTTGGCAATGTGGCGCCGCCTTATTCTTTACTTGGGCACTCATTGCTTTAAGTGCCATTGATTATAAACACCACCTGCTTCCTGATAGCATCACCCTACCCTTATTATGGACAGGCTTAGTCATTAATGCCACGCCTATTTCCTTTGTATCCACTCACGCTGCAGTCATTGGCGCAGCAGTAGGTTATGGCACATTAGGGTTAATTGCTCACGGCTATAAGCTGTTAAGAGGCAAAGTGGGCATGGGACAAGGTGATTGGAAATTGCTTGCAGCAATTGGTGCATGGTTCGCGTGGCAGAGTTTACCTTTTATTTTATTGATAGCTTCCTTATTAGGCAGTGTGATTGGCATCACTATGCTGTTATCCAAACGCATACGGCATAACACGCCCCTTCCTTTTGGCCCTTATTTAGCCTTAGCTGCTTGGCTAATGATGTTGTGGCTACAAAATCAATGGTGGTAATAATGAAAAAATTAATTATCGGTTTAACAGGTGGCATTGCGTGTGGGAAATCAACTGTAGAAAAATTATTTGCACAACTTGATATTATTATTGTGGATGCGGATCAAGTTGCACGTGATGTTGTTACCTCCAGGCAACCTGCTCTGCAAAAAATTATTCGTCATTTTGGGACGAATATTTTAACGAATGAAGGTACATTAAACCGCAGAAAATTACGCGATATTATTTTTGCTGATAGCCAACAACGCCATTGGTTGGAATCGCTACTACACCCACTCATCCGCAAACTTATGCAGCAACAAGCACTACAGGCCACGTCACCTTACTGCCTATTAGCTATTCCACTATTAATTGAAACCTTGCCAAATCCATTTATCGATCGTATTTTAGTTATTAACTGTGATCAAACATTACAAAAACAATTTTTACAGCAACGCGATCAATTGTCTCCAATAGCCATTGACAAAGTCCTTAATAGTCAAGTAACAAATGAGCAACGCTTGCATCACGCTGACGATGTAATTAATAACCAGGGAGACATCAATAACTTAACGGAACAAATAGAAAAATTGCACAATTTTTATATGGGCCTGATCTGATGTATCAAATGATGGCTTTACCTTAGAATAGTCCATGACTCAGGAACGGTATCGGTTAACGCGGATGCTTGGCGGGCAAAAGCCCGCCTACTGTAAAGACTCCAACATAATAATCTATGCAAAGGAAATTGTTCTAGTTTATTCGCTGTATTACAGATAAACACAGTGATTACTTTTTCTTCGGCATATAGAGATCAGTAATAGTACCTTCAAATATCTCCGTC
>JAESTO010000114.1 GCA_016763565.1 Gammaproteobacteria bacterium
ACACGGCGCTAGCAGCCCGTCATTTAGCCGAAGGTAAATTACCCCGTGATAGCGCAGTGATTGCAAATGCTGCTTGTGCTGAACATTTCCAGTTGACTATTCTAAGAAAAGGCATTCAATCTTCGACAAAAAATGACACTTTTTTTGTCGCCATTTCACATCATCGAGAATTACTTAATGATTGATATCGGTATTATTGGCTTAGGGCGTTTCGGCAAATTACTCCACACTATTCTCGCGGCTGATTTCTCCGTTGCTTTTTATGATGTTGATCGCACCTTGGCTAATCAGCACGATTATCTCCCTCTCGCTCAATTAGTGCAATGTAAAACTCTGTTTTTAGCCATGCCTATTTCCCACATAGAATCAACCGTACGTGAATTAGCGCCGCAGCTTATCGCAGGCACAACCATCATCGATGTACGCTCAGTGAAATGCTACCCTGTTGCTATTATGCAACGAGAATTACCGGATACGATGAATATTATTGCTACGCATCCAATGTTCGGCCCCGATTCATTTAACATTGCTGACAAGCTAGCCATGATGATACATTGCGTGCGTGATCATAATGGCAACTATCAACAATGGCATGATTATTTTGCGAATAAGGGTTGGCGTATGCTCAAGCAAACACCCGAAGAACATGACCGTGCGGCAGCTAAATCACAAGGGTTAACCCATTTTTTAGGCCGTATATTGGGGAAAGCTAATATCAGTTCCACTGCGATTAACACCTTAGGCTATCAAAAATTATTAGATATTATGACGCAAACTTGCCATGATAGTTCACAACTATTTACTGACATGATGCAATTTAATCCGTATATTGCCGACATGCTAGCTAATTTTTCCAAGGCTTATGAAGAAATCAATCAGCAATGCTGCCTATTAAGCAAGCACAGTCAAACCATCCTCAGTTAACTATTATGCAACCAATAATCATTAATACCCAACCAGCCTACCCGCTTTATCTCGATAAACAACTATTGACTAGCGATTGCCTCTGGACACTGTGTCATCAACAACACAAACATTTAGTCATTATTACAGATGATCATATTGCGCCACTCTACGCACAGCCCTTGCAAATGTTTTTACAACAACATCAGTTAACCGTTAACATTATTAGCATAGCCCACGGTGAAGCAATAAAGACCCGAGAAACTAAAGCGACTATTGAAGACAAATTATGTCAACTGGGTTGCGGACGCGATACCTGCATTATTGCGCTAGGCGGTGGTGTCGTAACAGACTTGGCTGGTTTCGTTGCCGCTACTTATTGCCGCGGCATTCCTGTTATTTATATTCCAACAAGTTTATTAGCGATGGTTGATGCTGCGATTGGTGGGAAAACTGCCGTCAATACCCCTTATGGAAAAAATTTAATTGGTACATTTACCCAACCCCAAGCCGTATTTTTAGATATCGATACCCTCTCTACCCTCCCTGAGCATGAATATATTAATGCATTTGCTGAAGTGATTAAACATGCCTTAATTGTTGACCCCAATTATTTTTCTTTGCTAGCTAATAATGTGACTGCTATTAAAGCACGCAACAAAGATGTATTGATGCGCATCATCAAACGCAGCTGTGAAATCAAACGTGATATTGTTGAAGCTGATGAAAAAGAAACGGGCATGCGAGAATTATTAAATTTTGGCCATACCGTTGGTCACGCTATAGAGCTAGTCACTGACTACCATATTCCCCATGGTCAAGCAGTGGCTATCGGCATTGTCTTAGAGAGTTATTTATCTTGGCAAATGGGCTTACTGACCCAAGATAGTTTTCAATCGATCAAAACAATTTTCACTGATTATGGTATTGCCTTAACATTACCCAATATTGACACCAAGGCCATTGGGATTGAACAATTAAAACAAGCCATGACTCTGGATAAAAAATCACGCAATAAAGTGCCGCGTTTTGTATTGTTACAATCTATTGGTAAAGCATATGTTGACAAATTTAACTATGCTACGACCGTTGATGAAGATAAACTTGTGCAAATGTTGCATTTTTTAGTTAACAATCATTTGTCATAATTTATTCATGATAGCCTACCCAAGGCTTGTACTAAACGTTGCCTTTTAGGTATGGTAGGGAGAAATTTTACATCTGCCGGCTAAGCTACCCACTGAGATTTCACACAGACACTATTGAATAAGCAAACTACAACAAGATACTAATAACAGCTCTTAATCGCTTGAATAGTAATGTCACGCAACTTTACTAAGGTGTCTTGCTCAATATTCAGCGGCGGTAACCAGTAAATA
Organism: Gammaproteobacteria bacterium; assembly: GCA_016763565.1. Next base: position 2,283 of record JAESTO010000114.1, read on the forward strand.
GTATTGCCTAACGGCCGTAATAATGCACCTTTTTGTATAGCTTGTTGATAAATTTGATAGCCTAAGCGCGGCTGTTCAGTCACTAAATCGGCCGCAACCATTCCACCAATATGGCGTAGATTAGTTAATTTTCCTGTCGCTTCAGCGACAATCTGCATCTGTTCATAAAAACAAGCTTCTTGTTGCTGCACCAGTTGATAAATATTTTCATCGTCTAAAATATTTAAGGTTTCTAATGCTACCGCGGCTGCCAACGCATTACCGGTATGCGTGTGTGAATGCATAAATGCTTTGCCCGTTTCATAATCATCGTAAAATAAATTGTACATAGCTGTCGACGTTAGCATCACACTCATCGGCAACCAACCGGACGTTAATCCTTTAGCCATACACAAAAAATCTGCTTCTATGCCAGCATGTTCGCAGGCTAAGGGCAAGCCAGTACGTCCCAATCCGGTCATGATTTCATCGGCGATTAAATGAATACCCTGCTGCTGTGTCCAACGCCGTAAACGTTTGAGGAAATCAGCACTATAAATTTTCATACCACCCGCACCTTGCAACACAGGTTCAATAATAATCGCCGACAAGGTGTCCATCTGTTGATTTAATTGTGCTTCGATACGCGGCCATATTGCTGAGCAATCGTGCCATAAAGGATCGTGTTTACCGGTGACATAAGGGATGTTCTTAATAAATGAGATATCGTGCAATAAAGGTTGATAGGCCGATTTATAAAGCCCTAAATCACTGACCGATAATGCTAAACAAGTTTCACCATGGTAGGCATTTTCCAATGCCATAAATTGTGTACGTTGCGAGTGTCCAAGCAATTGCTGAGCATGCACGCTCATTTTTAACGCCATTTCTATAGCGCAAGACCCATCGCTAGCAAAACTCACTTTGTTTAAACTCGGGGTTAGGCTGGCTAATTTTTCTGCTAGCTGGACGATGACATTGTTAGTCGTATTAGCAAGGATAACATGTTCAAATTGTTCGCTTTGCTGTTGTAAGGCATGACGCAAGCGAGGATGGCCGTGGCCTAGCGATTTGCACCACCAACTAGAAATGGCATCAATAATTTTTTGGCCATTGGCTAAATGTAAATAACATCCTTGTGCACCCACAACTTCCAAGGGTGGAAATGATTGATAATCCTTCATCTGTGAACAAGGATGCCAAATATGTTGTAAATCGCGTTTTTCTAAAGTCATAATTGTGATATATTCTTGAGCCTCGTATCATAATCTAGAGAGCACGCGATGTCTACTATCCAGCCTAACATTGTTATTCGTCACAATTGGACACACCAAGAAGTTCAAACGTTATTTGCCCTGCCATTTGCCGATTTACTGTATCAAGCACAAACGGTACACCGCGAATGTTTTGATCCCAATAAAATTCAATTATCTACCTTATTAAACATCAAAACCGGTGCTTGTCCAGAAGACTGTGCCTATTGCTCACAAAGTGGGCATTACAAAACGGGCTTACAAAAAGACACCATGATGGATGTTGACGCAGTGGTAGCTGCCGCAAAACGCGCCAAAGCCAATGGTGCCAGTCGTTTCTGTATGGGTGCTGCA
>JAESTO010000115.1 GCA_016763565.1 Gammaproteobacteria bacterium
ATACCACTTTTTTCAAAATATTGCTGTTGTAATGGCCATAATTTACATTCTGAAAATTTCTTATTTTTTTCTAGTAGATGTCTATTTGTCATTATTATACCTTTGTTGATAAAGTGAGCAATTTTACCGGAAAAAATCGGTATTAGCTAGCCCTAAATTGGAAAAACAACTTTGTTCACTGTATTAATTTTAGCTGATAGCTGCTGCTCATCTTGAGCGCATAAAGTAATATGCCCTAATTTACGCTTAGGGCGTGCTACTTTACCGTAATCATGCCAATGTAGTTCTGATACATTGCATAAGCTCTGCATATCGGGTATCTGGCCAATGATATTAAGCATCGCTGTTGGCTTAACCAAATCAGTTGGCTGCAAAGGCAGGCCACATACTGCTCGCAAATGATTTTCAAATTGACTAGTTCGCGCACCTTCAACGGTCCAATGGCCGGAGTTATGTACTCGTGGCGCCATTTCATTCGCGAGCAACTTCTCACCTTGCTGAAAAAATTCGATAACCAATACGCCGACATACGCTAAGCTTTCTAATATGGTTTTGGCGTAATTTTGTGCTTGCGTCTGCAGGGCTTCATTCACTTTTGCTATCCGTGACAAGTGCAGCATACCCTGCTCGTGCTGATTTTCAATCAATGGATAATAAAGAATGTTCCCTTGCTGAGAGCGCACCGCAATGATAGATAATTCACGATCAAACGCTATTTTGTCTTCAACAATAATCCGCTGCTGCATCGCACAAAAAAAGGTTTCAAGTTGTTGCTGATCCCTCACCACCATCTGCCCCTTGCCATCATATCCATCACGACAAGTCTTGGCGATACATGGCCAATTTATTTTATCAGAAACATTCTTTAATTCACTGATATTATTCACAATAATGTAATTGGCAACGGGCACGTTGTTATCGATTAAGCACTGTTTTTCTAATTGGCGATCTTGCGCAATTTCTAACGCCTTAAGAGCAGGATAAATGGGTAAAGGTAATGATTGCAATGCATTAATATTCACATTCTCAAATTCAAAGGTGAATACATCAATTTTACTTGCAAAATCAATCAGTTGTTGCTGGCAATGTAAATCGCCTTTTACCAACGTGCTACACCATGAGCTGGGCAAGCTAAATCAGTGACGAAAGCAACGATTTCTATATCAGCGATTTACCGGCCAACGCCAACATCTGCGCCAATTGACCACCGCCGATAACCCCCACTCTCATTAATTTGCCTCAAGTGCATCAGCGGTTGCTAGCACCTTATCGGTTTGCTGCTGACGGTACTCAGTTAATGTTTGTTTAATGGCCGGATATTGATTCGCTAACATCGCCGCGGCTAGTAATGCTGCGTTAATAGCGCCGGCTTTGCCAATGGCTAAGGTCGCGACAGGAATACCTGCCGGCATTTGGACTATAGATAATAATGAATCGATGCCACGTAATGCCTGGGATTGTATCGGTACACCCAATACTGGCAAGAGGGTGTTAGCTGCCACCATGCCAGGCAAATGTGCTGCTCCGCCGGCTCCTGCAATAATAGCCTGTAAGCCACGTTGCTCTGCTGTTTGCGCATAGTCAAACATTTGTTCTGGGGTACGATGAGCTGATACTACTTTTTTTTCATAGGGTATATGTAAAGCGTCTAATGTGTGTATCGTATATTGCATGGTTTCCCAATCAGATTGAGAACCCATAATCACACCAATCAATGGTTGCATATTTTATCTCCAGAATTAAAGGCATCAGCTTGCAGCCGATACATCCTGCATGTTTTTATGAACGAATACCAATGCCTTTATTTAGCATATATAATACTAATCCATACAAACCCACAATAAATACGATAATCATCATAAAAGCGGTGGTAACATTAACATCGGTATGCCCTAACATACCATAACGGAAAACATTAACTATATACAGTACAGGGTTGATAGAAGAGATACTTTGCCATACTGGCGATAATTTATTAATCGAGTAAAACACACCGCCCATGTAAATGAGTGGGGTCAACACGAAGGTGGGAATTAACATGACATCATCAAATTTATTGGCAATTAAACCGTTGAGTAAACCCGCGATAGAAAACAACATGGTTGATAACAGGATAGCTGCTAGCATGATGAGGGGATGTACAACGTGCAACGGTGTAAAAAACATGGCGACCATTGTCACAGCAATAGAAACTAACAGCCCGCGCAGAATACCGCCACTGATAAAACCCAGAATAATGACTTGGTTAGGAATGGGGGCAACCAACATTTCATCAATGTTTCGTTGAAATTTAGCCCCAAAAAAAGAAGATGACACATTACTGTAAGCATTCATTAAAGAGCTCATCATGATTAACCCAGGCGCAATAAATAGCATGTAGGGAATACCATCAATAGTGCCTACCCGGCGACCCACAAAACCACCAAAAATAACAAAGTATAATGTCATGGTAATGACCGGTGGTAAAATACTTTGTTGCCAAATACGAAATACGCGAATTAATTCTTTACTAAGGATTGTATAAAAAGCGATGCAGTAAGCTCTATTGTTCATGGTTATCTCCTTGCTCAGTCAAGTTGACAAACAACTCTTCCAAACGATTAGTTTTGTTCTTTAAACTATTGATATTAATATTTTTTGTTGACAATTGATAAAACAGGTCATTGAGTTGTTGATCGACTCTGACATCAACTTCTAAGGTTTGTGGATCAACTTGACGCAGAGGAAAATCATCCATAACTGGCATTTTATCCAGAGGTGATTGTAGATAAAGAATAAAGGTCTCTACATTGAGGGTATTTAGAAACTCACTCATTGAACCTTGTTGAACAATTTTGCCATGATTGATCATCGCCACATGCCGACAAAGATTTTCTGCTTCTTCTAAGTAATGCGTTGTCAAAATGATGGTCGTACCTTTGGCATTGATTTCACGCAGAAATTCCCACATTGAGCGGCGAATTTCAATATCTACACCGGCTGTTGGTTCATCAAGAATTAATAGCTTGGGCTCAGTGATCAAAGCACGCGCTACCATTAAACGCCGTTTCATACCACCTGATAACATACGTGATTGGA
>JAESTO010000116.1 GCA_016763565.1 Gammaproteobacteria bacterium
CGCCATATTGCTAAACATGGCTTTACGATGACTGCTGTTACGATTGAGTTGTCGGCCTGATTTACGATGACGCGTAATTTTCTCTTATTTATTTAGTCGCTAGACTGGTTACCGGCCAGTTAAGTATTTGAGTACCTAAGGCCAACTCACGAGATGCTAAGACCTCTTTAATTTCTGTTAACGATTTTTTACCTAAATTAGGTGTTTTGAGCAATTCAATTTCATGTTTCTGAATTAAATCACCAATAAGATAAATATTTTCAGCTTTTAAACAATTGGTTGAACGTACCGTCAAATCCAAATTATCAATCGGTTGTAATAACAGTGGATCAAGTTGTTCTTCTGCTTTCTTTTGTCGAGCCAATTCAGCAGCATCTAAATCAGCAAAAGCCATTAGCTGCATTTGCAAAATAGTAGCCGCACGACGAATAGCAGCCTCAGGATCAAGTGTCCCATCCGTCTCAAGATCTAAAATTAATTTATCAAGATTGGTACGATTCTCTACGCGTGTGTCTTCAACTTTGTAGCTCAAACGACGCACTGGACTAAAAGAAGCATCTAATTGCAATACGCCAACGGTTTTATTCTCATCAATATTCTTACGCACTTCAGCGGGTTGATAACCCTGCCCTCTAATAACCTTGACAACCATTTTCAATTTGCCGGCCGACGTTAAATTAGCGATAACGTGCTCTGGGTTAACAATCTCCACATCATGCTCTAAAGTAAAATCACCGGCCGTCACAATGCCCGGGCCATCTTTATTTAGCACAAGATTGACTTCTTCACGACCTTCCAATAGAAATGCAACACCTTTTAAATTTAAGAGGATATTAACAACGTCTTCTTCTACACCTTCGATAGTGCTGTACTCATGTAAAACACCTTCAATATTGGCTTCAACAATAGCACAGCCCTGCATAGACGAAAGTAAAATACGGCGTAAAGCATTACCTAAGGTATGGCCAAAACCGCGTTCAAAAGGTTTTAAAATAATACGGTGATGATAGGGTGATATTTTTTCTATCTCAATATCAGTCGGGGTTAATAAATTTGTCTCATTCTCTTGCATTAAGCTTCTCCGCAAATCATCATGCTTTATTTTGAATATAATTCAATTATTAAATGCTCATTAATTTCTGATGGCAACTCATCTCGCTCAGGAAAACGCTTAAAACAACCTTCCATAGCTTGCGGCTCATGCTCAAGCCATGCGGATTCACTACGTCGCTCTGCCAACTCCAGCGCCGCTTTAATGCGTAGTTGTTTTTGTGCTTTTTCACGCACGGCAACTACGTCACCGGGTGCCAGTTGATACGATCGTATATTAACCATTTGACCATTCACTAAAATAGCTTTATGGCTAACTAATTGACCGGCTTCTGCACGTGTCGAACCAAATCCTAAACGATGCACAACATTATCTAAACGGCCCTCAAGAAAATTTAATAAGTTTTCACCAGTAACACCTAAGCTCCGGGCTGCATCTTTATAATAATTACGGAATTGTTTCTCAAGGACGCCATATAAACGGCGTACTTTTTGTTTTTCACGCAACTGAACGCCATACTCAGATAGCCTTGATCGTCTAGCACCCGGTTTTTGACCCGGAATTGTTTCTGAACGACATTTGTCGCTATGAGAACGAACACCACTTTTTAAAAATAAATCGGTGCCTTCACGACGTGATAGTTTACATTTTGGACCAGTATATCTTGCCATAATATTATTCTCTATTTAAACGCGACGCTTTTTAGGCGGACGACAACCATTGTGAGGGATAGGAGTAACATCTTCAATGTTAGTTATTTTCAACCCACATGCGGCTAAACTCCGTGCTGCAGACTCCCGTCCTGGGCCTGCGCCCTTCACCTTAACATTAACCGTTTTAGTCCCTAATTCAAGTGCCTGTTTACCTGCCCGCTCTGCAGCAACTCCAGCAGCAAAAGGCGTTGATTTACGAGAACCACGAAAACCTGAGCCACCAGCCGTAGCCCAACTCACTGTATCACCCTTGAGGTCAGTAATAGTTACAATAGTATTGTTGAAACTTGCGTGTATATGGGCTACACCCTCACTACTAACCGATTTTCTTTTTTTACTCGTTTTAACTTTTTTAACTGCTGATCCCATTAATTTCTCTCTCTATTTCTATTTACGAATTGGCTTACGAGGCCCTTTACGAGTACGTGCATTGGTTTTAGTACGTTGACCACGTACTGGCAAACCACGACGATGCCGACTACCTCTGAATGTACCTAAATCCATTAGGCGTTTAATATTCATTGAAACTTCTCGGCGCAAATCGCCTTCAACAACATATTTTTTCACTTCTTCACGAATAGCATTCAGCTTTTCTTCAACTAAGTCTTTTACCTTAGTAGCTAAGCCAACATCCACAGCCAAGCAAATTTTTTCAGCAGTCGATCTGCCAATGCCATAAACAGCTGTTAACGCAATGTTTATATGTTTTTTATCTGGGATATTAACACCCGCAATACGTGCCATAAATATACTCTCTTATAATGTTTTACCCATAAATAAGGGGGCGATTAGGATACCTACAATACTTGAAAAAAACAAGCATTTCACAGATATTCACACGCTTCTTACTAGGATATTAGAATTACCCTTGTCGCTGTTTGTGACGGCCATTTTTACAAAGCACTCGCAATACACCTTTACGCTTCACAAGCTTACAATTACGACATATTTTCTTTACTGAAGCACCTACTTTCATAACTTTACCATCAATAATAATTAACCAAACAGACCGCCACCAGCTAAAGGATTTCCGCCTTTAGTGTTGGACTTTTTAAGTAGCGATTCATATTGGTGTGACATTAAATGCGATTGTACTTGTGAAATAAAATCCATCAATACAACCACAATAATCAACAATGATGTACCACCAAAATAAAATGGCACACTCCAAGCAATATTTAAAAACTCTGGCAACAAGGCGACTAACGCCAAATAAATAGCGCCAGCAAAGGTTAACCGTGTCATAACCTTATCAATGTACTGTGCTGTTTGCTGCCCTGGGCGAATTCCTGGAATAAATGCACCCGATTTTTTTAAATTATCAGCTGTTTCTTTAGGATTAAACACTAACGCAGTGTAAAAAAATGCAAAAAATATGATTAAAGCGGCATACAAAATAATATATACCGGTTGGCCACGTGTTAGCGACAACCCTATACTACTCAGCCAACCCGCATCTTTGCTAAACCACTGGGCAATAGTGCCTAGAAATAAAATAATACTTGAAGCAAAAATAGGCGGAATAACCCCTGATAAATTAATCTTAAAAGGCAAATGGCTTTGCTGAGCGGCATACATTTTCCGACCCTGCTGGCGTTGCGCATAATTGACGATTATCTGCCGTTGCCCTCTCTCGACAAACACGACAAATAGTGTCACAGCAACCACAACACACAAGATTAGCAATAAAGCAATGACCGACATTTCCCCCTGATGTGCTTGATTAAATAGTTGGCCAATAGCACCCGGCAAACCTGACACGATACCCGCGAAAATAATCAATGAAATGCCATTGCCAATACCGCGCTCTGTCATCTGTTCACCTAACCACATTAGAAAGACGGTACCTGTCGTCAAGGTGAGAGTGGCAATAAAGAAAAATGCCATATTAGGGTTTAACGCGACGTGTGAACCAGCTAATAATTTCGACATACCAAATGCTTGGACAGCAGCTAATGCCACCGTGCTATAACGCGTATATTGATTAATTTTACGACGACCGGCCTCACCTTCTTTTTTTAATTGTTCTAATGTGGGCACAACGGATGTAAGCAACTGTATGACAATAGATGCTGAGATGTAAGGCATAACACCTAAAGCAAACACACTTAACCGGCCTAATGCACCACCGGAAAATAAATTAAACATATTGAGCAACCCGCCACTTTCACCATTGAATAAATGTGCTAAGCGTTGCGGATCTAAACCAGGTACCGGAATATAAGAACCTAAGCGATAAATAATTAAGCCTAATAAGACAAA
>JAESTO010000117.1 GCA_016763565.1 Gammaproteobacteria bacterium
GGTGCTGAATGCATTCTGGTTTGATGTTGGAAAGCTGTAATATACTCAGCTCATTTTAAGTTGAAACGTTAGGTTCTGGTAATTTTTGAAAATTATCGATCATACGATTTGTTAGTGTTTTTTCTTTTTGTTAATCTGTCGAAAGACTTGCCGGATAGCAAATTCGCATGCATCAAATTTTCGTAATGACGACGGTAAGTGACATAGTCGTGCATCAGTTTCACTAAACGTTCAATCGGATTTAAATTGGATGAATAGGTCGGTGAAAAGTGGAACGTGATGTTTAATGTTACGGCACAAGCAGCAACCGCTTTCCTGTGATGATATCTCGCATTATCTAAAATGAGATGTATTGCTTTTTCTTTGTCATGGCGTTTTCTTAGCGTGTGTAAAATGCTACTATGCTGATAGCATCAACAGTCTCAGCGTTGTGATACACGCCGTATTACTGCTGTACACAGAACGCACCCATCCTATTCATCCAGCATTGCTTTGCAGTACTTGGGAGGGTTTTGTGTTCGCCTTTTAGTATTCACCCATAATTTTTCTGCATCCTTATCAGATAACTTGTTGACACTAGCTCCTTTCTCTAGGGATAACTTCCCCGATTCGTTGATATAATCGGACACATGGCGACGTAGTGTTTCGTCGAATAACAACGACGCTATCTCTGAATAACTATACCCTACGTCGTACCACAGTACTGCTTTTATTCGATCGCAAGTTCGCTTGTCATGTTCCGATTTATGTTGCGCTAATAAACGTCGTCGTTCTGTGTCGCCTAAGTTCAAGTCCCTCTGCCTATTTGTTCAGAACGAGTCAATAAAAGTAGTGGTGTTTGAAAAATATCCCACTTTCAATCGTTAGATGTATAGACAAGCACATGTAAGCGAATAAATGAATATTGTTTTAAGGGCGCGTTTAAGACAGGCACTCAGTTTTTCATAACATATGCTGATTCACTGTTAGGTATATTTCTGCAGTACAATAGAAACGTTACTCCGGTGAATGTAACCTATCCACAATTAAACTTGACGAACGGACAAAAAAGACGTTTATTCTATTCGTGGTAAGTTAAGTGGCCGTGGTGGCATTATATAAAAATTAAGGGTGAAAAAATTTTTACGCCGGCAATAACATGAAAGAAGCTAGCGATTGTTGCAAACAAAAAAATTAGTCCACACAAAAGAGTGCAACGTATGTTATATTTGTTGTATGCTGACGTTAAAGAACAATTAAAAAACCATCATTCACCAATACTATACTATTTTACAAATTTTGGTGGGAGCAGTTTAGAACAGATTTCAAGCAGAATCCGCTCATTTATACACCGCGTGACTGAAGAAGCGAAATTTTTTTCAAAAAACGTTGCATATTATGAGCATTTATGATCAAATGGGCCTATGGAACTAAATTTAGGCAGCGTTGACGTTTACGTAGATGCTACAAGGCAGAACGTGACAGACAAAACCACGTGTCGGATTATGTCAATGAATCGGAGAAGTTGAACGTAAAGAACGGCGGCAGTGGGAGAAAACTCAGCGGTGAACAATCAGAACTTAATTCAGAATAGATTAAATAACAAGCACGATAAAAATCATGATACAGTATCAAACAAATCTTATTAATAGTTTGAGTTTTTTTTGTAAGAACGAGCAGAGTAACGATGATTCCTTGTTTGCGCATGGAAAAATTGCTCAATATATTTATAGCAACGCTTATTGTAACGCAAATTTTTATCATCAAGATAATCATTTTATTAATAGCCTCAGTAAAATTAGCCAAGCATTAATAGATAACATTAATAACTTGGCTATAGATGTCCATGTGTTGATCGACACTGATGGTAGCCAAAAACCATTCGATGTATTATTTAAGTTGACCATAGAAAATTTTTCTAACGGTCAGGAATATATAACTAAAAAAACGATTAAAAACATCATAACGTACCATGAGTTTCTAACTGTATATATTGAAGCGGGTGCGTGTACAACGAAGCAACTGCAGCAATTCAGGATTTTTTATCTCTGTGTTGAGGCATTACAGTGGTTTCAGCAGCTATCTCATTCGGAATATAAAAATACAAAAACCATTCCGCAACTAATCAAAAATAATAAACGCATGTTTGGTAGCTATCTAGCTGAATCTCTTAAACGTTTACTTGGTCACGCGTATCAAAATAAATTATCGATACAAAGCCATTACTTTCTGACTGAGAAGACTCTCGATAGCGTATTGACACAAACTTCTTGTAAAGCTGTCGTGCGGCAAAGTGTCTATAATAAATTTTATATCAGTGATTTAAGCAGCTCTAAAGATAAAATAATGCTTTATCCTATATTGCTGGCGCAAACAGAGCTGACTAATTTTCCCTATCACTTTGTAGTCAATAATGATTTTTGTCCAGGCGTTTGGCCTGGCAATGTTGATGATGCATTATTTATAATGTTAGCGAAAATAAAAATAGATGAGGTGTTTGTTGAACAACTTAACAAGTTATTACAATATGTGTTGTTAACAGAAAAATTATCGTTAGACATTATTAGCCACGATATAAAAAAAATACTTAGCAGTGATTTTATACGCAAGCAAAAAGCAAACACGTTAGCTGTCTATGTCGGCTTTGTGCGTTTCATGGTGGTCAAAAGTCAACGCTATAGGCATATTATTGATATGACGAGTCAACTATCCGTTGGCTTTTTTGATAGTAGCAAAAAAAATGAAAAAAAAATTAATGCTTTATTCAATATAAAAAAATCAGAGTGCCTTTTCCCTCGTGATATATTTAGTAATATTATCCACAAGCACTCTGAAACGGCTAATAAAATGTTGCGCATATTTTTTAAAGAGACAACCCGTTTATTTCACTTGGTAGATAAAGTAAATACTGCCATAGCCCAAAAAATTACTTTTTTTTCAGATAAAGAAATAGATTGCGTGTTGCATATTAATATGGATCAGGAAATTAATGGCTTGTTGCGCTTTCTTGAATGTTGTAATGAAACCAGTGCAGCAATCAGGCAATACGTTAATTGCACACAGTACGTAAGCAAACTTTTCTTCCATCAATTTTTATTATCTGTGGCGTCTCCTCCTTCTCTTCAGCAGGATATTTTTTTGCAATTAAAAAAAGTGCTAGAATTTCTTGAGGTTTACCAACAAGATATATGTTTGTATGCTTTGAAAGACAGTGGGAAAAACCTTGGTTTTTTACAAGAATGCATCAGGCAAATAAAACATTTACTACTAGGCTGGAATTTTTATGGCATAGAGAAAAGGAAACATTGTGAAGCAAAAGTTGCTAGCGTATATTCAGAGAAAAATTGGCTGGAGTTTGTTGAGAAAATTTACGGCAAACATTTGTATAGAATATTTGCAACATGTTTAATGGAAAATGCACCTGAGGGTGATGAAAAAAAAACACGCAGTGCTCAAGAAAATAGTCAAGGTCAGGTGGGCTTTAGGAACAATGCTAACGAATTGATTTTGTTGAAATCAAGTTTGAAAGAAAATATTTTTTCGCAAAAGAGCCTGTCGAAAAATTTAGATTTTATCAAATATTCAGTGCTGTTGTTAAATATATTGCGAGAAGAGAAAAATGAAAAATATAAAAATAAATTTTTAAAATTTGCTGAGTTATGGAAAAACATTAAGGTGCGTAGACTGTTCGGAAAACACGTCAGGTCTATTAGGCCTTTGTTTTTGCGAGCAATAAATAGTGAACCCTATTATTGGCATGAAGAAAATGATTTATACCGTTCGCAAAAAACCAATAGTTTAGTAAAGAATATTAAAGGGTTTGATGAGAAAAAAATAAGCATTGATAGTGCCAGTCAACGAAAAAAATGCAAGAAGGTAAATTTTGATTATAATATATTGTTAGAAAGTTTATCCGCAGTGGATAAAAAGTCAAACGTAATTGAACCATTAAAGCGTAAGCAAGTTCTGTTGCTAAGACAAAAGAAAAGAGAGGTGATTAAGTGTGAAACCGAGTTGTTTTGTCAGCTTGATATTTGTGCTAAGCGAGAATTTCCCGTACATTTGCTGCCGGATATCCCCGGTGCATTTAGTGCTAGGACCCTTCAACATTTGGCATCGATGCATTTTTACCTGTTGATTGTTACCTATATTACTGTTGGGAAAATGGCGGGTCATTTTAAGACATCCTATTTTGGCGGAAAAAGATTAGAAGAAAAAAAATCACATGTATTTAAGGCAATTGCACAACATAAATTTTCCGATACCATCGCGGAAATATTTAATTTATTTCCAGCTGGACAAAACAAAAAAACACACATTTCTATTTTTACTGTTTTAAATGATGGTATTTTTAATGATATAAGCATAAAACTTCGAGACAAAAAATATGTGACTAAAAAATACAGTCAACTTAATAGGCTTTATAAAGGGTATTGCAACATTTATCATTTGTCAAAAAATTTCGCAGACGCTAATATTGGCAACGCATTTGATTTCTCGGCTCTAAAAATAAGCTATGAAGTCTATCGACAACAACTTGAAAGTTTTTTCTTTGAGTATTATCAAAAAACATTTTTGCCAACGGCGAATAATAAGCAGGACAGTAGAAGCGTTTATGAGATACTTTGTTATAAAGTTTATACGCATTATCAACAACGATTAAATTTAATGGAAAGTCATGATCTTCTTTGTCGTGATGAATATCGTTATTTATTATTAATGTTTCCGATTACGCCCCTAGTCGCAAAAAATAATAAGGATAGAATTAAACAAATAACCCCACATTTTTACCAAGAACAACTTGCAAGACAATTGTTTCCAATCAAAGATACGATATATACACTTAATCATCAAAATAAAAATATTTCTATTGATACACAGCACAATGCTGCATTTTTACGTATATTTCTTACAATGGCTGAGGATGGGGGGCTATTATTTTCTCAGGTGCTAGCAAATGATGAGAAAATAATCCCTGTCAA
>JAESTO010000118.1 GCA_016763565.1 Gammaproteobacteria bacterium
GAACGTACCCGTGAAGGTAATGATTTTTACCATGAAATGAAGGAGTCTAATGTCCTTAACAAAGTATCATTAGTCTACGGCCAAATGAATGAACCCCCTGGTAATCGTTTACGCGTAGCGTTTACTGGTTTGACCATAGCAGAAAATTTTCGTGATGAAGGTAACGATGTTTTATTATTTATTGATAATATTTATCGTTACACCTTAGCTGGAACTGAAGTATCCGCATTGCTAGGCCGTATTCCTTCTGCAGTAGGCTATCAGCCAACCTTGGCCGCAGAAATGGGTGCATTGCAAGAGCGTATTACTTCAACCAAAACTGGCTCCATTACCTCTATTCAAGCTGTGTATGTACCCGCGGATGATTTAACCGATCCATCACCTGCCACAACTTTTTCGCATTTGGATGCAACTATCGTATTGTCACGACAAATTGCTGAGTTGGGTATTTATCCAGCAGTTGACCCACTCGACTCAACCAGTCGCCAATTAGATCCGTTAGTCGTTAGCCAAGAACATTATGATATTGCGCGCGCTGTACAAAAAACCTTGCAGCGTTATAAAGAATTGCGTGATATTATTGCTATTCTGGGTATGGATGAGTTATCAACGGAAGATAGGTTAGCCGTTAGCCGGGCACGTAAAATTCAACGTTTTTTATCACAACCGTTTTTCGTCGCAGAAATTTTTACTGGTGCACCTGGCAAATATGTACCATTACAAGAAACTTTGCGTGGCTTTAAAGGACTGGTTGATGGTGAATATGATGATATACCAGAACAAGCATTTTATATGGTAGGCACCATTGACGAAGCCTTAGCCAAAGCAAAATCACTATAATGATGAAGGGCCAATTAACTATCCATATCGTCAATGCTGAGCAGGAAGTATTCTCTGGTGTTGCCGATAAACTGATCGTTATGGGAGAAATGGGTGAGATGGGCATTATGCCTGGTCACACACCCTTGCTGTCACCACTTAAAGCGGGCGAAGTACGGGTTTGCAATGGAGAGCAAGAAGAGGTGTTTTTTGTTTCTGGTGGCATGTTAGAAGTGCAACCACATACTGTCACCATTCTTGCTGACACAGCATTGCGCGCTAAAGATTTGGATGAAGTTGCGGTAATAGAAGCAAAAAAACGCGCAGAAAAGTTGTTAACTGAAAAACAAAACACAATGGATGTGGCGCGTGCTATGGCTGCGCTTAATGAAGCAATCGCACAATTAAGGGCTATTGAAAAACTGAAAAATAAACGTTAAATGAACGTTAATATTGCTATTCTTGCCGCCGGGCGTGGCACACGTATGCACTCACAATTGCCTAAAGTGCTTCATCCCGTTGCGGGTAAACCCATGTTGCAATGGTTAATTGAAACCGCAACAGCACTGCAACCACAAAACACTTATGTCGTTTGCGGCTATCAAAAAGAAAAAATTCAACAAGCCTTTGCACAGGCTCCCGTGACCTGGTTAGAACAAACAAAACAACTAGGCACTGCTGATGCCGTTAATTGTGTTTTGCCTCATGTCCCTAGCGATTCCCACCTCTTGGTGTTAGTCGGCGACACGCCCTTAATTTCTGTGCAAACATTACAAAAATTTATTGCACAAATAGAGACAGATGCCTTAGGTTTATTAACCTCAACTGTAAGCAACCCTGCAGGTCTTGGCCGCATATTGCGCGATCAAACTAATCAAGTCATGGGCATTGTTGAAGAGAAAGATGCTGATGAACAACAAAAAGCCATTGGTGAGATTAATACGGGTATTATGTTATTGCCGGTCAATGATTTACAACGCTGGTTAGCCAATATCACAGCAAATAATACCCAACAAGAATTGTATTTAACCGATGTGGTTGCCATGGCTGCGCAAGAACAAAAAAAAATTTGCACGCTATATGTCGCAGAGCAAGAAGTGCTAAGCGTGAATAATCGTGTGCAACTAGCCTACTTAGAACGGTATCAACAGCGACGCATTGCTGAAAACTTAATGTTACAAGGTGTCACCTTGTTTGATCCCAATCGCCTAGATATACGCGGAGATGTTGATATTGCCTCCGATGTAACCCTTGATATTAACGTGGTGATGACGGGAAAAGTCAGCATCGGACGTAACAGCATTATTGGCGCTAACGTGGTGTTACGTAATACCACTATTGGTGAAAATGTCACAATTAAATCTCACAGCGATATTGAGGGTGCAACCATTGCTAACCACTGTGAAATTGGCCCATTTGCACGTATTCGTGCTGAGACTGTATTAGCCGAACACGTAAAAATTGGTAATTTTGTCGAGATTAAAAAAACCACCATTGCAGCTAACAGTAAGGCTAACCATCTCACTTACTTAGGCGACGCGACCATTGGCAAAGGCGTCAACATTGGTGCCGGCACTATTACCTGTAATTATGATGGTGTGAATAAAGCGTCAACCATTATTGAAGATGGCGTATTTATTGGCTCCAATAGCGCCTTAATAGCGCCCATTACTATCGGCAAAAATGCAACGATTGCTGCCGGTTCAATCATTAATAAATCAGCACCCGCAGAACAATTAACGTTATCGCGTGTTAAACAAACCAGTATGGCTAATTGGCGACGCCCACAAAAAAAGTCTTGATATGCCTGATACGCCAACATTTACCTCCCGGCAATACTTCTCTGTTATTTTTATTACGATAATTTTGTTGCTAGCCGGTGCCGCATATTTTCAATTTGTTGAAGACTTACAGCCATGTAACTTGTGTCTATTACAGCGTTTAACTTTTATTGCTATAGCGATAATATTACTGTTTGCCATCCTTCATCATCCTCAAACATTAGGGATACAAATTTATAGTGTCGTTACACTATTATTTTCAATATTCGGTATTGTCATTGCTGGCAGACAAGTATGGCTACAATATTCCCCATCCTCACAAATGCCATCCTGTGGCCCTAGCTTACATTTTATGATTAATAACCTACCGCCCAGTGAAGCCGTGCAAATATTATTTAAGGGCACCGCCGATTGCGCCAAAGCAGATTGGCACTTATTTGGTTTAAGCTTTGCTGTTTACGCATTAATCGCGTTCGCTATTATAACGTTGTTAATGATTCGCCAACTCATCAAACCTACGCCGATTAAGGTAAAGGCTAAACTCATATAATAAGCTATTAATGGGTTATTTATTACATTAAAGTCATCGATAAGACATCAAGAAATAGATTTTTTTGATGCATATACCC
>JAESTO010000119.1 GCA_016763565.1 Gammaproteobacteria bacterium
CGACTGTCTTCCTAAATGTTGGATGCTCTTCATCACGAGGGTAAGGCAATTTAACGGCTAGTTCTGCCCGTATATAGCCAGGATTATCCCCGAAAATTAAAATGCGATTGGCCAATGACACGGCTTCATCAATGCTGTGCGTCACTAAAATAAGTCCACTTAAGTTGGTTTTCTTATTTTGCCATAACTCGAGTAAGTCATTACGTAAATTTTCTGCCGTTAAAACATCTAACGCAGAAAAAGGTTCATCCATCACTAACACATCGGGATCAACCACTAAGGCACGAGCAAAGCCAACCCGTTGCCGCATACCACCCGATAGCTCTTTAGGATAGGCAGATTCAAAACCATCGAGGCCAATCATGTCGATAGCCTTTAATGATCGCTTGCGTCGTTCATCACGCTCCACACCTAAGGCTTCTAAACCCAGTTCAACATTTTGTAATACCGTTAGCCAAGGTAGCAAAGCAAAACTTTGAAACACCATGGCAATACCTTGTACCGGCTGATACACAGGTTGTTGACGATAATATACGTGGCCAGAACTAGGCGCTATTAAACCGGCAATAATACGCATTAAGGTTGACTTCCCTGAACCAGACTTGCCAAGTAAAGCGACAATTTCACCTTGCTTCAGTTGGAAATCAACATTTTTTAACACCAATAAATCTTGCCTTTCTGCGACAGGAAAAAATTTGTTAATTTTATCTAATTCAATAATTGTTTCGTTCATCGCACATGTTCCCATATTAATTCATTGCAAAGCGTTTTTCTGCCATCTTATAAAGTGGCTGCCATACGAGATAATTAAATACCAACACAAAAATACACATGACGGTAATACCCAAAGCAATACGATGGAAATCTCCTTGCATGGTATATTTAGCAATATATGCGCCTAAACCATAGGCGACTAACGTTTTATCTCCCCACGTAATCACTTCGGCAATAATACTTAAATTCCACGCCGCGCCGGCAGCGGTTATCGCACCCGTAATAAAGTAAGGGAAAATAGCCGGCAAGACTAAACGCTTCCACCATAACCAACCTTTCACGCCAAGATTAGCTGCGGCATAATGGTAATCACTCGGTAAGGTACTGGTACCGGCAATAATATTAAATAAAATGTACCATTGCGAACCTGAGATCATCAATAACGTTACCCATACTTGCACATTTAATTGATAACGCATAATAAAAAATATCATGATAGGAAATAATAAATTGGCAGGAAATGCAGCAAGAAATTGAATAATCGGCTGAATAAAATTGGCAACTCTAGGCCGCAAACCAATCCACACGCCAATAGGCACCCAAACAATAGCACTAATAAAAATAGTCGCCATGACGCGCAGTAATGTTGCACCACCAAACTTAGCCACCTGCCAAGCATCGTTTAATGACAATGTAAGAAAAATAAATTTCAATAAAAAAACAAATGCCACCATAATTAAACACACTAACAGTGTATACCACATCATCACCAAGCTCTTTGTCATGGCGTGCTTCCGATGAGGTTGGTGCTTGCTCAGCTTGCGAGGATTAAACCAACTGTTATTAATAAACACATCTTGCAACCACGAAAATAATTTCCCACTATAGTGGATGAATTTAGTGCGCTGCAAAATGAAAGTAACCCAGGAACGTTTTATTTTATTTGTAGCTTCTTGTTCAAAACGAAATTTTTGAGACCAAGCCATCAGTGGCCGGAATAAAATTTGATCATAAAGCACAATAACAATCAGTGTGGTGATAATGGCATAAGTAATAGCACGTGGGTCAGCATGCTTAATGGCTAGGGCAATATAAGAACCAATGCCTGGCAAGGTAATATTTTGATTAGCCACTGAAATCGCTTCTGAAGCAACAAGAAACACCCAGCTCGCCGACATTGACATCATCATATTCCATAATAAACTAGGCATGGCTAATGGCACGTCAACGCGCCAGAAACGTTGCCACGCCGAAAGATGAAACATTGCGGCTGCTTCTTGCAAATCTTGCGGTACATTCAGTAACGATTGATAAAACCCCAAGGTCATATTCCATGCTTGTGCTGTAAAAATTACAAAAATACAGGCACACTCTGGCCCTAATAAGCTATGCGGAAATAACGCGATAAAACCGGCTATGGTCAATGATAAAAATCCTAGCACCGGTACGGACTGTAAAATATCAATCATTGGCAAAATGATTTTTGCGGCATGCTTGCTTTTGGCAGCTAAGGTGCCGATAGTAAAAGTAAACAGCAATGAAAATACCATGGCAATTAACATACGCAAAACCGTTTGCCATGCATAGCCCGGTAAATATTGGGGGTCTAAAGAAATGGGGATAATTTGCCCTAATTGGAAAGGATGTGCCATTTGCTGTGCACCCCAAGCAAGCAAGGTAACAGCCAGCAGAATTAATAGCAAAGCGGTAATGTCCCAAATATTAATTGGTAATAAACGTAATGGTTTTTGGTAATAATTACTTTTATTCATCACGGTATGTATGCTCGGATACACCTATTAAAAAAATAAATTAGGGAAAAGAATGGACGTTGAATTACCTCGTAGAAATTGTGCAGATTTTATCATGAGCCATAGGAAATTGCTACACAATTTCAGATAAAACCATTGACCAAAAAATAAAAAAGCATACAATGCCTGGATACTCTTTACCAAGGATTCAATCATGCGTAAATGTCTCAAAATCACGGGTGTTAGTGCTGCTATTGTTATTTTTTTATTCATTGCAGCCATAATCACGGCTACACAATTGATTGACTTGAATGATTATAAAAAACAAATTACCCATGCAGTTTATCAACACACTGGACGTATCCTGACCATTACCGGCCATATCGACTGGTCATTTTTCCCCTCACTGGGCATTAAAATTGGTGCTATGTCATTAAACAATGCAAAAGGCTTTACAAAACAACCTTTTGCCGAGGTGCAAGAAGCTGACGTAAGTATTAGATTATGGCCATTACTGTCTGGGCACATCGCTTTTGGCAATATCTTCTTAAAAGGCTTACAGCTAAATTTAACGAAAAATCGTCAGGGCAAAACTAACTGGCAAGATTTAATCCTACAACAACGTGCGACGACTACAATCATTCATAAACCAGTAGAAAAAGAATCGCAACACACAACCGCACTCAATTTAAGCATTGCCAATATTCATGTCGATCGTGGCAAAGTGGCTTGGCACAATCAACAAACGAATAAATCATGGCAAATACACAATATTGAAGTAGAGGGAAAACAGATTGCTTTTGGCAAACAGTTCCCACTGCAATTTTCTGCGACTATCCGCAATAATGAAAATTTTGATGTTAAATTAGCCGTTAAAGGACGTTTTTGGTTGAAGGAAAATTTATCGGCTTTTGCTATTAAACAATTCTCTGCGGCGGTGAATCAAGCCAAACTCACCGGCACTTTAACCGCAAAAAATCTCGATAAAAAACTGGTTATTGATGGAGCATTTAATTTGCAGCCTTTTAATCTTCGTCAACTACTTAGCAAATTGGGCGATGCAGCGCCCAACCTGAGTGACAAGACTGCATTGCAGCATGTCGCTGGTTTCATCAAGTTTACCGCCAGCAACCATTCACTCAACATGTCACAATTGACATTGTCACTTGACCAAAGCCATTTTCAAGGCAATTTTACACTCAATAATTTTTCAAAACCTATCATACGCTTTGCTGTACAGGTTGACCAATTGAATATTGATCGTTATTTGCCGACATCCACACCGAATACGCCATCCAATAACCCCCTCACCACCACGAAAACCTCACGCAACACAGCGTCTCCGTGGCAAGCATTACGCACACTCAATTTAAACGGTACATTACATATTGGCACATGTACTATCGCAAATTTAACGACCCGTGATGCTAAAATAACGGTTCAAGCTAAAAATGGTTTACTGCAATTAAGCCCCATCACTGCCAAACTTTATCAAGGTAATGCCAAAGCTACCCTACTTGTCAATGTGCGTGGCAACATACCAAAACTAACCATCAAGGCTCATCTACAGCAGATACAATTACAACCCTTACTTATTGACTTAAGTGACATGAATAACATTGCCGGCATTGCTAATTTAAAAATGGATCTGACAGCACAAGGTGATAATCCTGCAAGAATTCTAAAAACGCTCACGGGTAATAGCCGTTTTAAAGTTGCCAAAGGTAAATTGGTTGGCACTAATTTTTCACAATTTATTGAAATTGCGCAA
>JAESTO010000120.1 GCA_016763565.1 Gammaproteobacteria bacterium
AACTTGCAATGATAGCGTTGTTTTTCCGGATGATTCTGGGCCATAAATCTCAACGACTCGGCCACGTGGCAAACCGCCAATGCCTAAAGCGACATCTAAGCCTAACGAGCCTGTCGAAATGGTTTCGATATCTTTATTTATTGTAGAATCACCTAAACGCATGACAGATCCCTTACCAAACTGGCGATCAATTTGGCCTAATGCATCAGTCAAGGCTTTTTTGCGGTTATCATTCATGGTTACTTCCTCGGGGTAAAATTAAATCTAGGTTATATTTAAAAACTAATTTACAAAATTATACGCTATATATCGAGCGTTTCACTAGCACTCAGACTAATGAAACGCCCGTTGTTCAATGGCTACTAAACATGAACGACGGAACTATAACACAAAGGGGACAATGAGGGAACAAAAATAACAAAAAAATGTATCATCGCCTTCTTCTCAGTAAAAGCTATCGTAGTGCCAGACATCAAACCTGCCTTTATATAGAACACAATAATCTAACTAGGACGAGTATAATCCACCACAGCACTTATTTAACAACTATCAGGACTACGATACTAATGAACCTTGACGATATAAAAAATTTATTAAAATCTGACATGAAGCAAGTCAACTATTTAATTAGTCGGCGGTTGTTTTCTAAAATTGAGTTAGTCAAAGAAATTGCTGATCATATCATTGATAGTGGTGGCAAACGTATTCGTCCAATGTTGGTATTACTCAGTGCTAACGCGTTCAATTATGAAGGAGAAGGCCATATCGAGCTGGCCACCATTATTGAATTTATTCACACCGCTACCCTTCTCCATGACGATGTGGTTGATAATTCTTTGCTACGCCGTGGTCTAGATACGGCGAATGCAGTATGGGGGCCACAACCCAGTGTATTAGTCGGTGATTTCCTCTATTCTCGTGCGTTCCAAATGATGGCTGGATTAAAAAATCTTCAAGTAATGGATATCCTTGCCAACACTACTAATACTATCGCTGAAGGCGAAGTCTCACAATTAATCAATGCTAATGATCCTGACACACCTGAATCACGTTATCTTGAAGTGATTCGCTGTAAAACAGCGGAGCTATTTAAAGCGGCAGCACAGCTGGGTGCCATAATTGCTGAACGCTCACCACAAGATATTGAAGCCTTAGCCAGTTACGGTTCATGCTTGGGAATGGCCTATCAAATGATGGATGACTGTCTTGATTATACCTCAAACGCTGACGTGATGGGAAAAAATAGCGGCGATGATTTAGCTGATGGCAAACCTACTCTGCCATTAATTTATGCCATGAAGCACGGTAGCACCTTACAAGCTAAACAGATTCGTGAAGCGATTATTAATAGTGATAAAACAGCACTAACGACAGTGCAAGCGATCATTGCTGACACCAAAGCTGTCGACTATGTGATGCAACTTGCGCAACGTGAAATACAGTTTGCGAGTGAAGCATTAGCCATACTGCCTGAATCACCCCATAAAGAAGCATTACTTAATTTGGCTCAGTTTTCAATCAATAGAAAAAATTAGATGCCTGCTTGACAAACGGCAAGCATAATGTGCGAGTTATTTTTCCCGATATTTTAATAAAGCAAAAACGCACACCAGCCCAATAATTATTTCGATGGCAGCTGCACCCACAAGTTCTCCAGTGGGCATGCCATCAATTATCATACTTAACACGCGTGATAAGCCATAAGAGAGATAGATAACAATAGAAATTAATGTCGAAGTAAACGTTAGTTTGCGTACAAATATACCTAGCATTACCCAGATACCCATTGCTAATAATCCACCAGCAGAAGCCCTTATTTCATTTAACAAGCTAATATTACCACCCAGCTCAATGCCATCTTTTGCATAAAAAGCTACGGGTGTAAATAAAATTGCAGCACCAATCCCAATTATAATGACACCAGAAACAAATAATATAGCTTTAAGCACGTTTGAGTTTTTCATGTTTTTTCCTTCTAATCATTGTAAATTCGGCAACTTGCTGTCGACATATTGAAAAATTAGGTATAATCCCAACGACGACAATTATGCATAAATGTGCAACTACCGTTACGCTAGGACCATCATATTTTCGAACAGCAATGTATACCACAAGGAAATTAATGTCAATATCATCGTTCTTGCCTATAATGAAATAGGCTTTTCTTTTAATCATCTAAGATAATTATAATATGTCTCAACTCACCCTTGTTATCGGCCAGTTAAATTTTCTAGTAGGCGATATTGCTGGCAATAAAGATAAGATCTTGCGAGCCTGTCAACACGCTAAACAACAACATCAAGCCGATATCATCATATTTCCAGAATTAGCATTAACCGGTTATTCCCCTGAAGATTTATTATTACGCAAAGATTTTATTTATCAAGCCGAGCTAGCGCTCATTGATTTGCAAAAAAATATCCACGATATTTATGCTATTGTTGGCCATCCCTATGCTACACCCCGTGGACTTTTTAATAGCGCTACCGTACTGCACAACGGTAACGTTATTTGCCGCTATCACAAACAAATCTTGCCAAATTATGGTGTATTTGATGAACAACGCTATTTTATTGCCGATGATCAACCCACTATATTTACCGTAAAGGGCACTAAGCTTGGCATTTTAATTTGTGAAGATTTATGGCAAACGACACCGGCACAACAGGCATGTTTAGCCGGCGCAGAAATCATCTTAAGTTTACATGCCTCTCCCTTTGATCATAAAAAAATTTCCCAGCGCGAACAAACATTACAAGCCCGTATTAAAGAAATAAAGCGACCTATTGTATATGTCAATTTAATTGGTGGGCAAGATGAATTAGTCTTTGATGGTGGCTCAATGGCCTTAGATGCCAGTGGCAATATACAAGCACAAGCTGACTATTTTAAGGAGCAATTATTGGCCATTACGTTTAATCAACAAAACTTGGTTAAAACCCATCGTTGTCCACCCCATCATCATTGGCCTTTACTCTACCAAGCATTAGTACTAGGCACGCGCGATTATGCACATAAGAATGGTTTTACTGATGCTGTGCTGGGCCTCTCTGGTGGCATTGATTCAGCCTTAACATTGGCAATTGCCGTCGATGCTTTAGGTGCCAAACATGTACACGCGGTGATGTTACCCTCGCGTTATACCTCGCAACTCAGCTTTACTGGCGCCCAACAACAAATTGATGCCTTAGGAATCAAAGCCAGCACAATTTCTATTGAACCTATGTTCAGCAGTTTCCTTCGCGAGCTAACAGAAGAATTTACAGGCTACCAACCTGACACCACTGAAGAAAATATTC
>JAESTO010000121.1 GCA_016763565.1 Gammaproteobacteria bacterium
ATTGCCCAGGATGGTAATACTAAACTATTGTGTAATAAAGCCATCAATAAACTAGCAGCCAATAAATAATGCTCTTTGTTAACGTGCATATGTTACTGACCTAGTTTGCAATTGTTTTGCTTGCTGACGAATAGATTGCAATTGTTTAACAACGGCTTTGTCAACATTGTCTTGTGGCAACAATAGCAGTAACACCAATCGACTACGCTGTAAGTGCGCGCTAGGTCTTACGGTAATATTAAGAAAAGCATTACCAGGTACTTTTAACACTTGAATGACCGTACCCACTGGATATCCTTCAGGATAACGTAAACCCAAACCTGAACTCATCAATTTATCACCTACTTTAATATCGGTGGTTTGAGGTATATAACGCAATGATAATGTATTAGCATGACCCGTGCCGATAGCTAAACCACGTATACCGTTACGTAACATTTTCACAGGTATACTACTATGTATATCTGTTAACAACATCACTCGGCTAGTCAACAAGCCCACTTGTACCACTTGCCCCATAATGCCGCCGTCATCCAATACGGCCTGACCAACCCATACCTTTTGTTGACTTCCTTGATTAATAATTATTTGATGGATAAAGGATATATTAGCGACGGCTAGTACTTGAGCAACGAATACGCTTTCATGCTGCTTATCAGCCGAGCTCAGTAATTGTCGTAACTGTTTATTCTCTTTCCTTAAATCAAGATTTTTTTGCACATCAGCCTTTAATAGTAATAATCGTACGCGCAAATTAGCATTGTCTTTTAGCAAGGCTTCACGGGAGCTAAAATTATTAATCATATTTTCTAACGATACTATTGGCCAATTAGCAATGTATTGAATAGGTGCAATAATGGTAGACAATTGCACACGAACGTTAATGAAGGATGGAATATACCGCTCTACAACCATGAGTGTAAGCGACAGTATCACAAAAAAGATAGCGGTTACACCTAACGTACGTTGGGAATCAAACAATGTTCTAATGCGGATACCCCCGGGCTAAAGTAGATAACATGCGATTTTGGTGTGTTTGCAGGAATTGTAGGGGCAGGTTTGAAGCCTGCCCTTTTGAACTAATATTAAGATACTTATTCTGTTGAAAGAAAATCGCTTTGGCGATCATCCATCATTTCCAAGGCCATACCGCCACCACGTGCCACACAAGTCAACGCATCTTCAGCTAAGATAACCGGCAAGCCTGTTTCTTCCATCAATAATCGATCGATACCTTTCAATAATGCACTACCACCCGTTAAGACCAAACCACTTTCAGCGATATCTGCAGCCAACTCAGGTGGCGCTTGCTCCAAAGCGGCTCGTACCGCACCGACAATACCCGACAAGGGTTCTTGTAGCGCCTCTAAAATTTCATTACTGTTCAAAGTAAAGCTACGTGGAATACCTTCCGCTAAGTTGCGGCCGCGCACTTCCGTTTCTCTCACATCACTGCCTGGAAATGCCGAACCAATTTCATGTTTAATCCGTTCAGCTGTGGCCTCACCAATTAACGTACCGTAATTGCGGCGTACATAATTAATAATAGCTTCATCAAAACGATCGCCACCAATACGCACAGAAGCTGAATAAACAATACCACTCAAGGAAATGATGGCAACTTCAGTGGTACCACCACCAATATCAACAACCATAGAACCACGCGCTTCAGCAACGGGCATACCGGCACCAATAGCCGCAGCCATTGGCTCTTCAACTAAATAAACTTCGCTAGCGCCTGCACCCATGGCTGATTCACGAATAGCACGGCGCTCAACTTGCGTTGAACCACACGGCACACACACTAATACCCGAGGACTCGGACGAAAAAACTTGTGTTCATGAACTTTTCTAATGAAATATTGCAACATTTTTTCTGTGACATAAAAATCGGCAATGACACCGTCTTTCAATGGACGAATGGCATTAATGTTGCCTGGTGTACGCCCCAACATATTCTTGGCCTCGGCACCCACGGCCACAATTCGCTTTTGTCCACCAAAGCTATCTTGGCGGATAGCAACTACGGATGATTCGTTTAAGACAATACCTTCGCCACGTACGTAAATTAAGGTGTTGGCAGTACCTAAATCAATTGAGATATCTTTGGAAAATAAACTTCGTAATTTTCTAAACATGAGATGATAGTTCCTTAAGTAAGATTAATGGCACGCATTATAACGAGTTTAGTGATCAAGTGCTGATTTATTATTAGTTTTTTCACGGGCAGCCCTTAAAATCTCAAAAGCCGTTAATCCTTCGCTACACTGAAAAACATGTAAGAGGTATCTGAATATCTTCATCATTTGGAATCATGCATTATGTGATGATGCGCCACGTGAATTATTGTCAATAAGGCAGAAAATCATTGAAGAATAGCATGCGTTATACGATTTTTTTCGTTAGTGTTCTAAACGAAGTTGTACTAAATCCTGGCTCTCAAATATTATATGTTTAAGAATCAGGGCTTAGATTCTGGCTATATTCCCATAATCTTTGCAAAAAAGGACCACCCTATAACGTAACCAAAGGCATCATCAACCCATTCATCAGGGGTGGTCGACCATAAAACGAACCCCCCTAATTTAGTTACACCCTAATCACGGCTATACATCATCTCAAAACTAATCAGTGTATAAACCCCTTCTTCGCCCACATAAGGCACATTTGAGGTGTGCAAAAATAGTGACGACCGCAACAATACTGTAAATAATTAGAAAACGATAGTAACGATCGGGATCAATAAAAATTTGGTTTAGCATGCATTTTTTCTCAAAATAATATGGTAACCAAGTTACAAATAAGTATAATGGCCACAATTGTAAACAACGAGATCTGCTATGTCCACATTCAGCAAAGACGACATTAACAAACTTGCTCATTTAGCCCGGATACAAATTGACCCACAAGCTATTGATGGCTACGTCAATGATTTATCAGCTACCTTTGATTTAATTGCGGGCATGCAACAAGTCAATACCGACGACATACAAGCAATGGCCCATCCCCTTGATGCTATGCAACGCTTACGCGCCGATGAAGTCAGTGAAAATAATCAACGTGAACGCTTCCAACAACTGGCACCTCACACCGAGGCTGGTTTATATTTAGTGCCCAAAGTCCTTGACTAACAACAGAGAATAATCATGCATAACAAAACCTTAGCGCAACATGCTAAATCTTTACAAAACAATGATTACAGCAGCGAAGAATTAACTCGCCATTATTTGCAACGTATTGAACAATATGATAATCGTGTAAATAGCTTCATTACTGTTAGCAAAAAACATGCTATTCAAGCGGCTCAAACAGCCGACAAACAACGCGCACAAGGCCAAGCAGGCCCATTGACAGGTCTGCCTTTTGCTCATAAAGATATCTTCTGTACTCAAGGGATTAAAACCTCATGTGCCTCAAAGATGCTGGATATTTCATTGCACCTTACGATGCCACCGTGACGCAAAAATTAAATAACGCAGGAATGGTTATGCTCGGCAAAACTAACATGGATGAATTTGCCATGGG
>JAESTO010000013.1 GCA_016763565.1 Gammaproteobacteria bacterium
AGTCATTTAAAAAACAAGACACCGCTGCATCCAGAAACATTGTTTAAAGTGCTATTGCAACTGATTGCTGAAATGTCAACGTATACACATAAACAACGTAAGCCCGATAATCTACCCGATTACCAACACCACGATTTGTTTAACACCTTTCAACCCATCCTTGATGCAATACAAGATGCGTTAACAAAAGTGCTAGAACAAAATGCCCTATCCATTCCTTTGCAAGCACACCATCACGGTTTGTGGACCGGAAAAATAAATGATAAACATTTGCTACAAAATCATCACTTTGTGTTAGCCGTGTACGCCGATGTACCCAGCGAAAATATCCGCACAGCACTTCCTAATCAAATTAAAGTTGCGCCGTTGGAACAAATTAAAATGTTAGTCAGCCGCGCCTTACCTGGCATACCCATTACATCCATTGCTGTTGCTCCACGTCAAATTCCTTATCATGCTAATTTTTCTTATTTTGCCATTGAAACGCAACATCCATTATGGCAGCAGATGAGCAAATCAACAGGCATTGCCTTACACGTGGGTTCTACTGTGCCAGGTTTACAATTTGAATTATGGGCAATTAAAGGATAAGGCTTATGTATAACGAACAATCCGAAGCTAATTTAAGCTACCATCCCCCTACAGAGCACATGGGGCATATGGCAAACCATGCGGCACAAGCTGCTTTTCATACGCAACCACATCCGCACACACCCACTAATGACAACAATATCTTATTAATAATTACCGCACCCTTATTAACGTTAATCACACAAATACGTCATACCGTTGATCATCCTGATGTGCCCGGGTTACGTGCACAAGTCATTGAAGAACTTAAAAATATTGAATACCGATTAACGCAAATCGATTGTTCCGTACGCAATATTATTGCTACACGTTATTGTTTATGTACGGCCGTTGATGAAGCCGTATTAAGCCGCAACTGGGGCAATCAAAGTATTTGGGCACAAGAAAGTTTATTAAGTTTTTTTCATAAAGAAACCTGGGGTGGAGAGCGTTTTTATATCATCTTAGAAGACATGATGAAAGATATCCGCAAAAATATTGATTTCATTGAGTTGGTATATTTTTTACTAAGTTTAGGATTTGAAGGAAAATTTTTTGACAAACAATTTGCTGCAGCACGAGAAGACATCCGTAACCGCATGTTTTATCATATACGTAATATCCGTGTAAAACCTGAAAAAATATTAGCCCTAGACAACCAAGACAGCGAGTGGTTAATTGCGGGTATTAATAAAAAAAGCACCTTAAAACGGGCAGCATTGTTCACCCTTGCTTTATTAATAACCATCACTATTTACTTTAATTATAAAGTACACAATATCGCCGGACCAACCTTGGATAAACTTAATAGCATTGCGACAGTTTCACCCGTCACTGCCTTTAGTCAAGTTATTCAACGTCCCATCGTTATGCGTGATAATAACTAATGCGTTAGCTTATGAATATATTAACATTAATTAATAAAATTCCTGCGAAAATAAAAGCTAACGTGCTTATTCTTATTATTGTGTTTTTATGGATAGGGCTGGCATTACCCTTAATCCCTATTGGCAACAGCCATCCATTTGCCAGCTATACTGCTCGCCTCTTAATTTTCCTCTTGGTAACAATAGCCTGGTTAGTTAAGATGACCATAAATTTTTTCGAAGACAATAAAGAAAAAACGCTACCTATCATTAAAGAAAAGAGCCAATTAGCCGCAAAAAAAATAAAAGCTGCCGGGCAACGTAGTGTTGCATTTAGCAAACATCACTACCATTATTGGAAATTTCGTTTTACGCAGGAACGCAAACGGCGCCGTTTATGCCGATTACCGTGGTATTTAGTCTTGGGCACGCCACAATCGGGGAAAAAAACCATGATTAAAAACACGGGGCTTTATTTTTCTCGTCCAGAGCATTTTGGTGATGAAGCCATTAATTACATTAATCAATTCCCTAATTTTGACTGGTGGTTCTCAGAACAAGCAGTTATGTTAGATATCATGAGAGACAACAACGATCAAGATATGTTAGTCTGGAAGCAATTTATTAAATTGCTAAAACGTGAACGTCAAAGCAAACCCATTAACGGTATTTTACTAAATTTTTCGTTGCCTGATTTAATTTTACTGACGAATAAAGCGCGTCAAGAATTTATTCAAAGCATTTGCCAATACATCCGCGACATCCATAGTACCTTTAAATCTTACGTGCCAGTTTATATTATATTTAACAAATGTGATTTGGTTGCCGGGTTTGGCGAGTTTTTTAACGATTTAAGCCATGAGGAGATAAAACAAGCCTGGGGGATAAATTTTCCTTTAGCAAAATGCAATGATTTACAATTTGTACAAACCCTATTTAACCAACGATACGCTGCTTTGGTGTGTCAACTACGTCAACATATTATGTGGTCATTGGATGCAGAACGTTCATCACGTGGCCGTGAATTGATTAATGCTTTTGCACAACAAATGCAATTACTCAAGCGTCCTATCGAAAATTTTATTTTAGAATTATTTGCTGCTACCCGTTATCCCTATGCCTTGCAATTACGCGGCATTTATTTTGTCAGTTGTACACAAGAAAACGGCTACCCACATGATTTTTTATTACACGCAATGTCGAAAAAATTTCGCTTAGTACCACCGAAATTTCAACGCCCACAACGCATTGGCCAATGTTATTTCATGCGAAATCTATTCCTTAATACTATTTACCCTGAAGGATTTTTATTGGGAAATAGTGAGCGCAGCAAACGCTTAAAAAGTATTTTTTATCGTGTAACATTACTAGCCTGCCCATTATTATTGATCACTATTACTTGGGGCACGTATCAAGGCTATCAACAAAACCTGCTTAACCTTAACAAGGTTGATCAACACATCGCTATGTATCAACAGCAACTGCGACACACCAACACTCACAGCGATTCATTAACTGCAATCTTACCCTTATTAAATCAATTAAATAAGGCGAATAAAATTTACAACACGCATTCAACGTGGGGAGCTGATTTGTTATTGGCTAACGCAACGATACACAACACCTTAAAAAATACGTTGCAACGCACATTGCATTCACTGTATATCCCGCGTGTTGCTGCACAAATAGAACAGCATTTAAAGCAAAACATCCAAGATCAAAATTTATTATATGCAACCTTAAAAGGGTATTTAGTGTTTAATGCTAATGGCTATACTGACAGCAGTGCACTCAAAGCCC
>JAESTO010000122.1 GCA_016763565.1 Gammaproteobacteria bacterium
AAGGTTGTTTATTGGTGCCCGATGAAAAGCACGATAAATACCATCGATTAAAACGACAGACCTATCAACTGTCACTGCTATTTTTACACCTCTATGTCAATAAGCGTGAGAACAACAATAAGCCATTGTTTGCGATTAAACAATTGAATTTATCCGGTTTATTGCGCGATGCACGACACCTTTCTTCCCTAGCCCGTAAAATGTTGTATGCGGTGATAGGCTATTTAACGCGCACATTGCAGTTATTGGATTGCTCAGGTGATACTGACAGTGGGGAGGTGCTTCGCTTGCTGTCATTGTTGAGGGCGCCGAAGCTCACGACATTAAAACTAGGCTTTCCGAGCTATAGCGGACAGTCATTGTTACGTTTGTACACATTACTGAAAACCCATACCACGATAACCACAATTGATTTGCAGCAAGCAAGCGCTCAGTTTACGGTAGGGCAGCGCAGCAGACTGAAAGCTATTTTAGGCACTGTTAATCGAGAGCGCAAGGAGGGCCAGGCAACACCGTGCGTCATCCGTCTGTATATCCAGCATCAAGATAGCTCATCTCGTATAGAGCTAAAGTCATCGTCGGATCAAATTTGGATGGATGAATTTAGACGTAAAATCCTTACGATGCTTTGGCAATTGAAGGTAGGAACTTTGAGGGATTACATGTGCCCAAATGGAGAAAAAATACGGCTGCGTCTGCCAAGCACCATGTGGACGGCATTACGTATCATAGATGACAAGCAAATGACGCTCGATAAAAAAGTGGAGAAACTAAAGGCGCTATTAGCCAAGGCGCTTAAGACACCATCCTCTGAGAGGCCAGAAACAACGACGGTGATGTATGGGCGCATGCTAGCACACCTGAATCGCCACTACCCTTCAGAGGATAAAGAAAAGCACAGCAAATCCTAGACTAATATGTTGATTAATTCCCAGGGTACGCCACGAACCAGACACTACATCATCATTGACGTTGAGCCTATTTCCGAACGGAAATACGGTGAGAGAAATTATGCTCTTATTTCACATGAACTTGCTCATTTCAGGAGAGAGTTATGGATGTACGATAGATAAGGTTATATCCGTCAAAACCCCCGAGTATTTCGACGTTTGCTAAGTGTGAGCGTGGAAGCATTCACATCAATCGCCGAACGAACTGAAGATTCAGTGAAGGAAGCCTTAAAACGCCGCCGTAGACATCATTTGCGATGTAATAGTATTCCCGGTATGATGAACCTCAGACACAAATTTCAAATTGCTTAACAAAAAACCAAATAATAACAGTCTTTGTTTCGCTGGCTTGTTTGCTTCCTTCCTTCCTTTTCGCAGAAGGTCTACTAACAGTATAAAACCGTTGTGGCTCGATAGTATTAGCGCACACGCCGCCTCATTAACCATGATAGAATACTTGCCAATTATCATTGCTGTGAGGAAATACTATGAAGCCCGTATTATGTGTTAAATCAATACTTGTTAGTTGTCTTATTTTAAGTATCTGCATCACTAGTTATGCAGTTTCAGCTTCAGCACCCGTAACGAATAGCCTTGCACCGATGTTAAAGCGCGTTATGCCCAGTGTTGTTAATGTGCAAGTTGAAGGTGTAATCAAACTACCTGCGTTATTAATCAAAGAATTACGTCGACGGCGACAGCAAAGAGGCTTGCCCAATAATATGCCAATTCCATCGACACAAAAATTGAAAAAAATTGGTTCAGGCGTCATTGTGGATGCTAAGCATGGGTATGTTTTGACAAATGCTCATGTTGTTAAAGATGGCAAAATTATTACTGTGCGGTTAGCTGGCGGGACGACTGAAACAGCAAAACTTATTGGTATTGATATTCCTTCTGATGTGGCAGTATTGCACATTAAACCACGCAATCTTCGTGCTATTCAATTAGGCAACTCGACTCAATTACACGTGGGTGATTTTGTTGCAGCAATTGGTAATCCATTTGGTTTAAGTCAAACAGTCACATCGGGGATTGTCAGTGCATTGCAACGGAGTGGTTTAAATATTGAAGGTTACGAAAATTTTATTCAAACAGATGCCGCAATTAACCCAGGTAATTCGGGTGGTGCATTAGTTAATTTGCAAGGCCAATTAATTGGTATTAATACTGCTATCTTAGCGCCGGCAGGTGGAAATATTGGTATTGGTTTTGCGATTCCGGTCAATATGGCACGCAGTATTATGCTGCAATTGATTAAATATGGCAATGTCCAGCGTGGATTGCTCGGTGTCTATGCGCAACCACTTACCGCTAAATTAGCTAAAGCATTTGATTTGCCTCCGACAAAAGGTGTTGTCATTACTAGTGTGAGTGCACATTCTGCAGCACATTTAGCAGGCCTCCATGTTGGCGATGTCATTATGTCAGTAAATAGTGAACCGGTTACTAACCCGTTAGCATTGCGTAATGTCATTGGCTTGATTCGTGCAGGTAGTAAAATTACTATTCAAGGCTTGCATAAAGGTAAACCATTTACTAAAACAACAGTATTATCGGGTGCTAAAAAACAGTTAGCTGTGGCAGAAAAACAATCACCATTTTTCTATGGCGTAGTGTTACGCAAAGTTGATCAAACAACAGCGCAACAAACCAATGCTAAGGGTATACAAGTGTTGAAGGTTACTGAAGGTACGGCAGCATGGCGTGCCGGTTTAATGCTCGGTGATATTATTGTTGCCGTTAATCAACAAGCCGTCACATCCATTGAGCAGTTACATGTAATCGCGCAACGTGCTAAGAAAAATAATAAATCATTGTTGTTAACGGTTAAACGTGGCTCCGGTGCAGTGTTTGTCGTGGTTGAAAAATAATAGGCATGGTATGCTTATATGAGAATCATTCTTAGATTTTCGTGCTTTATGGGTAGGTTTGAAATCTGCCCATAGTGGTTCACTGAGTTTTCAATTATGAAGGTTATTCGAGAAATAAAAAGTTTTGTGTGTCGCAATGGACGGATGACTTCCGCGCAAAGAAAGTCTTTACAAACTTTGTGGCCACAGTTTGGTCTTAAACTTAGTGAAAAATCACTCGATTTCTCTCAGATATTTAATAATAATGCCGAGCTACATTTAGAAATTGGTTTTGGTATGGGGCAGGGTTTGTTAGCTATGGCGCAACAAAATCCCCAGCATAATTACCTTGGTGTTGATATTCATCAGCCTGGTCTGGGCGCCTTGTTAACAAATATTGCTAAACAGCAAGTGGATAATATCCGTGTGTTCAATACTAATGCCCTTGATGTATTGCGGCAATGTATTGCTGATCACAGTTTGGCGGCAGTCTATTTGTTTTTTCCTGATCCTTGGCCAAAACGGCGTCACCATAAACGTCGGCTTGTGCAAGATGATTTTATTGAATTAATTTATTGTAAGCTACAACCACAAGGTGTTTTTCATGTGGCCACTGACTGGGAAGATTATGCGACTCATGTGCTTAGCGTTATGAAGATAAGCGATAAATTTATTAATCAGGCGGGAGACGGTAATTTTTCTGGACGACCGGATTATCGTCCCATTACTAAATTTGAACAGCGTGGCCAACGCTTAGGGCATACGATAAGGGATATGATTTTTATTGCACAAGAAAGTTAACGCCAGTAAAAGAATGGATTTGTGTCAATGCTAGGCCAAAAATAATTCTACCGTATCATTCAAAAATCGTGTGCCTAGTTCTGTTTTAGCGATAGTATTGTTGTTGACGATAAGCAAACCTTTTTGTTCTGCTAGCGCTAATGTTTTTTTAATAAAATGAATTGATAAACCAGTGCGTTGTTCAAACAATGAAAATTCAATTGGCTGATTGAGCCGTAATGCATTTAGCATGAACTCGAAACATTGTTGTTGCTCACTAACAATGGTTTCACTATTCTTAGTATTTTTTGCCAATGACAAATAATCACGTGGATTTTTTACTTGTGATAATCGCAAAACCCTATGTGTCTGTGTATCAGTTAGCTTGCTGTGTGCACCCGCACCGATGCCAAGATAATCACCAAATTGCCAATAGTTAATATTATGCTGACAGTGTTGTTGCTGCTTAGCATACGCCGATACTTCGTATTGCTGGTAACCTTGTTTGGCGAGTAATTGTTGGCCTTGTTGGTGCATTTGCCAAATTATTTCGTCGTCTGGTAAAGGGGGGGGCTTAGCATAAAATAATGTATTCGGTTCTAAGGTTAATTGATACCAAGAAAAATGTTCTGTTTGCAATGCTAAGCCTTGTTGTAAATCTTCCAGTGCTTGTTCTGCAGTTTGTTTAGGTAGGCCAAACATCATGTCAATATTAAGATTGTTAAAGCCTGCTACTCTAGCCATGTGTACCGCGTTTCTAGCTTCTTGTGCACTGTGAATGCGGCCTAAATATTGCAGGCTTTCATCTCGCAAGCTTTGAATGCCTAGCGATAAACGATTGATGCCTGCTTGGCGAAAGCCTGTAAAACGTTGTTGTTCAGCTGTGCCGGGATTAGCTTCTAGGGTAATTTCTATGTTGCTTGGTAAGGGTGATAATATATCGATATTAGTAAGCAAGTAAGCAATAGCATCTGCTGAAAATAAACTGGGTGTGCCACCGCCAATAAAAATGCTGGAGAGTGATCTTCCTTGTAACGCAGCTAATGATTGCTTGAAATCATTCAGTAAGGCATCTATATATTGCTGCTCAGGGAGTTCGTTTTTCATGGTGTGCGAGTTAAAATCGCAATAAGGGCACTTTTTCACACACCAGGGAATGTGGATGTATAAACTGATGGGTAATGGCATTATGTAATTAGTCTGTAGCGTCATGTTTTTGATCGGCTAGAAATTTAGCATATGCTGTTGCTGATAAGCGAATAGTTAAATGCCAGCAGCCTTCTTCATCAATTTGTTCGGAGAGTACATTTTTAT
This sequence comes from Gammaproteobacteria bacterium, assembly GCA_016763565.1. The sequence goes on from JAESTO010000122.1 coordinate 4,898, forward strand.
TATCGTATAAAGTTGCACGTAAACGACCTTGCTGTGGCGATAAAGTAATATGTCGTACCTTGTACTCTTGCGATAATTTTTGTTTGATCACGTTTAAGAGCGCATCAATGCCAAGATTGTTTTCTGCCGATACATAAATATCAGCGGAGGTTTGTTGTTGATTTAGGTGTTGTAAATGATTGTGTGTGATTTCATCAAGTAAATCAATTTTATTATAAATATAAAGTTGTGGAATATGGTGTGCATTAATTTCTTGTAGTACCGTGGCAACTTGGGCCATGTTTTCGTGATAGCGTTCATCACTTCTATCAATAACATGCAACAATAAATCTGCGTTTTGTGTTTCTTCTAAGGTTGCACGAAACGCATCAATTAAATCATGGCAGATGACGAATAAATCCTACCGTATCAGCTAGTACTACACGACCAATTTCAGGTAGCTCTAATTGTCGCAATGTTGGATCGAGTGTTGCAAATAATTGATCAGCAATATAGGCATTTGATTTTGTTAACCGATTAAATAATGTTGATTTTCCGGCATTGGTATAGCCTACTAAAGCAACAGTAGGTATGGGTTTGTTATGCCGTACATTACGATTTTGTTGTCGTTGCGAGCGCAATTTTGCTAAACGTTTTTTTAATAATTTAATTCGATTGCCAATCAAACGGCGATCGGTTTCTAATTGTGTTTCACCTGGGCCTCGCAAGCCAATGCCACCCTTCTGCCTTTCTAAATGTGTCCATCCTCTGGTTAATCGTGTTGATAAATGTTGCAGCTGTGCTAGTTCAACCTGTAATTTTCCTTCAAAAGTCTGCGCGCGCTGGGCAAAAATATCAAGAATTAATGCAATGCGATCAAGCACGCGAACATGTAATAATTTTTCTAAGTTGCGTTGTTGCGTTGAGGATAATGCGTGATTAAAAATAACTACGTCTGCTTGATGACGTTCAACGGCTTGTTGTACTTCAGTGACTTTACCACTGCCAATAAATAAATTAACGGTTGGTGATCGATATTTGCCTGTGACCGTCGCCATAGGTTCCACACCGGCAGAGATGACTAGGGCTTGGAATTCCGTGAAGTCATCTTGCGTGAAATGTGTCTTGGTAAAGTGGATATGGACTAAGATAGCGTGTTCTTGTTTGCCCAATTTTTCTGTCTCCATAAAAAATAAAAACCCGTTTACTTACTAGCAAACGGGTTTGAGACGGCTAACTAATGTTTAAGCCGTTGTTGCTTCTTCTTCTTCCTCTGTAAAAAACGGTACATTATGTGCCGGGACGACTGTTGAAATGGCATGTTTATAAACCATTTGACTGACAGTATTCTTTAAAATCACGACAAATTGATCAAACGAATGAACTTGCCCCTGCAATTTAATACCGTTTACTAAATAGATAGCAACTGGTACCTTCTCCCTTCTTAAAGCATTCAGAAAGGGATCTTGTAAAGATAACGTCTTCGTTGTCGACATCTGCATCTCCTTTTTTATAATGAGTTATATTGTATTTATATCTCTTGTTTTATTACGCTGTAAATTTGCCATTCTAAAACCGGCAATTGTATTGCGCATTTAGGGTAGTTCTAAAAAGTAGGATTGTTCACAGCACCAGCCCGCGCAGTGTAACATGAAATAAATATGAAAGCTAAGTATATGATTAAATAAAATGATCTTCCTATTAAATTCATGTTAAATATATGCTATATTGGATGTTGTGTTTTAAACAGTTAATCTGCTTTAACATTAATCGCAGTGTTCAGCTGCAAACAATTTTCTATTCGATTTCATTGCACATGAACTAAATTCGCATTGGCTTGAGGGCTGGGTATACGGCTCTTGAGGTGCTCTCATCCGTCGTGTATTGAGGGTGCTATTGAGTTATTCGGCTACAAATAAGATAATAATAACCCTATAAAAAGAATGAATCCTACCCAGTTATTATTTAAAAATGCTTTAAAACAGCGTGTGGATTGGCGGTGGTAGATTAAATGCTGTTGGTAAATCGTTAGTAATACCACCAGCAGCAGGCAAAGATAAAAAATCATAGGTAAGTTTAGTCGTAATGCTATGTAATAAAATAATATGATAAACAAAATTTGCAATAAACCAA
>JAESTO010000123.1 GCA_016763565.1 Gammaproteobacteria bacterium
GTTTTACCTTTTACCATAGAAACCAGCACGCCATTTTGTCGCAATACCACCGCACCAGTTTTAACTTCACCATAATGATCGAACACACTCGTCATAATGCCAGTGCCTGAGGTCATGGTTAAAAATGGTCCTCTAAAACCGATTAAACCTCGCGATGGAATCATAAACTCTAATTTAACGCGTCCTTTACCATCAGGTTCCATGTTTGTGATGTCAGCTTTACGCAATCCTAATTCTTCCATTATGGCACCTTGATGTTCGACTTCTATGTCGATAACTAAGTGTTCAAATGGTTCTTGTAAAACACCGTCGAGATGCTTTTGAATAACTTCAGGGCGAGATACGCCCAACTCATAGCCTTCGCGCCGCATACCTTCAATTAATACGGACAAATGTAATTCCCCTCGGCCCGAAACAATAAACTTATCGGAGCTCTCGCCGGGTGCAACACGCAAGGCCACATTATGAATTAATTCTTGTTCAAGGCGATCTTTGATGTTTCGTGAAGTAACAAATTTACCGTCTTGGCCTGCAAAAGGTGAATCATTCACCTGGAATGTCATGCTCACAGTAGGTTCATCGACGGATAATGCTGGCAAGGCGTGCGGATAATCCGGGTCACACAAGGTGTCAGAAATATTTAACCCTTCAATGCCTGATACACAAACAATATCACCGGCTTCTGCTTGCTTGACATCAATACGATTAATGCCTATATAACCTTTAACATTCAGTATCTTGCCTTTCCTTTGTTCATTTTTTGGATTAACCAAAATTACTTGTTGGTTGGGCTGCAATGTACCTTGTGTAATACGACCAATGCCAATCACGCCAACATATGAATCATAATCAAGCGCAGAAATTTGCATTTGTAATGGTTTATCGCTATTCACTTGAGGGGCGGGTACTTTATCAATGATCATTTGCAGCAATGGGCTCATGTCAGTAGCCAATTGAGTCGCTTCTAAACCTGCGACACCATTCAAGGCTGATGTATAAACAATAGGAAAATCCAATTGTTCATCACTTGCGCCTAAGCGATCAAATAAATCAAAAATTTGATCGATAACCCAATCTGGGCGTGCGCCAGGGCGATCGATTTTATTAATTACTACAATGGGATGCAAGCCCTGATTAAAGGCTTTCTGAGTAACGAAACGGGTTTGTGGCATCGGGCCTTCCACGGCGTCGACTAACAAGCATACGCTGTCAACCATCGATAACACCCTTTCCACTTCACCACCAAAATCAGCATGCCCGGGGGTGTCAACAATATTAATATGATAACCACGCCACTCAATGGCCGTATTTTTTGCCAAAATAGTAATGCCGCGCTCTCTTTCTTGATCGTTAGAATCCATAATGCGCTCTATGGCTTCATCTTTACGATTGAGTGTGCCAGACTGTTGTAGTAACTTATCAACCAATGTTGTCTTTCCATGGTCAACATGGGCAATAATTGCAATATTGCGAAGTTTTTTAGTCATTAATTATTTCTCTTACAGCTTGTTAATAAATATTTTCGCGTATTATAACCTCATTACTTGTTTTTGCCCTTATAAGTATAAACCATTAGTTAACTAATGATTTTCCCTGAGTACAACTAGGGAAAATTCTTATTGCCAACCCGTTTGTTTCTCGATAAACTCATTCACGGTAAATGGCGTTACCAACGGAATAAGCGCAGAACGATGATAATCATAAAGTGCGGAATGGAAGCTAACATGGATGATTAGCAGACTAGAATAATAAATACACTGTTTGTTACAGGCTTTACCCTCTCTCCTAAGCCTGCACCGAGGTGGGATGTGATGAATATCTATTGCCATCTCGGTTTTTTATTGCCTGAAATCACCTAACCAAAGTGACAAAATGTTTCTGTAGATAGCGTAGATTTATGCTCTTCAAGAAGCTGTATAAATTGCTTTTCTAATGCATAGGCTCTGGTTACGTTAGATGCGACAATAAGATATTCGCATTGTAGAGGATAATTTTTGCCTACAGTAAGTATAGCAATGCCCTGCTCACTTTGTGGTCCTAGTAATAAATGATTGTTTTTTAGCAACCAATAAACAGCTTTAAAACTGTCAATTTCAAGCCCCATACGTGTCAATATTACCTTTTTCTTAAAATAATCGGTGCTATATAGGTGTGTTGCTAAAATATGCGCATGCGTTTCAGCACCAGGGCGTACATTAACTTCGGTGAATATAAGCTTGCCATTGTGCAACAAAATCACATCAACACAGATAAATCCTTGGTAACCCTTCTTCTGTATATTCTTTGCAAGTTTAGACGCATACTGGGTCAACTGCTCAACTTGCACAGCAGATAGCCTATGCCCAGGAATTTCCACACCTAGCCATGTTTTTTCCATACGTATTTCACTGTAATTTAACAAAATAGGCTGTTTATCATTTTCGGGCAACCCATACATAGCCGTGAATGTGCCTTGACTGGGATAATAAATTTCAGCGATCAATTGTCGATTGAGTTTACTGGTGTATTGATGCCAAATTTTTGAGGCAATCATGTCAATAGAACCAGACGCTTTATTGAGTACGATAGTATGTTCAGCACCTTTGCAGCAATATTTTTGACCGCATACAACACCAACATTCCCTCTGCCACCGCCATTGTGATCTTGCTTAATTAAAACTTGTTGCGACGTTGTAAATAGCTTTTTCATGGCTTGAGCAAGCTCATTTACGGAAGAACAGACATGACCCTCGGCTATAGGTATCGCAAGGGATTTAGCCGTCTGTCTAAAGCCGATCTTGCTGTTCATTTTTTTTATAAAACCATCTGTTACTAATTGGCGCAGTGTAGATTGCACCCTAATATTAAGATTATTTGCTAGTTCTAAAATAGTTTGATTAAAATAACACGTGCGTAGGGTCCAGGAATTGCAGCTAAACATAGCAAGCTTTAGATCTTGAATAAGTAATGGATGCAATAAAGCTTGGGTCATATTTTCCCCAAATTTTTTCTCCCAAGCTATAATGGTAACTGAAGATAGCGTTATATTTTTTAAGCGTGTCAAATAAACCAAAAAATGTTTGTTAGATTTATGTGGTAAAAGAATAATATCGCCTTCTTCTAATAACCATAAAAAGCGCAAATTATAAAATCCTCTGGCTGCTAACTCACTGGACGATAATATGGATTCACTAGTGTTATAGAGCTCATAGGCATTAGGGATAATTAATTTAGGCATGATTTATCCTCCTTCATTATTTAAGAAAAATAACTTTCTAATGTCCCCTTGCGTCTAACGTCTAATGTGATGCAATGAAATCCACCACCGAGTGTTCGACCATGTCTTAATAGCAGCGGTAACACATCTATGCCATGGCTCTCTAATAATTTAATTAATGCTTTTTGATGTTGATCAACGACTGCTAAGGTTGGCGATAGCATCAAAAAATTCATGCCTAACCACACGGTTGAAAAAGTACCATAATCTGAATATTTATAATCAGCCATTTCTGGTGCAACAATAATATCCCATTGCTTAAGCATGGGTGGCAAATTTTTGTCATTGACACGTGATGGGTTAACTAATGCTAATCCGGGTCTTAGCAAGGAAATTGTAGAATCAATATGCATTGATGAATACAAATTATGGCAAGGATGAACGGTAAAATCCTTGCCTAAGATATTTTGTAACCACTGGCAACCTAATTCATTTCCTGAATCTGACACTAGATAAAAAAGATCAGTTCCTGCTCGTAAAATATTGGCAGCATCAAAAACAGGCTCTATATTATTTAATGCAAGCTGTTGAAAATTATGGGTATTGTAGGTCTCCTCTGTTAATCTAGGTTTTGGCGCACTGATCCATTTAGTGCCGCTTTGCATATAACGCAATAAGATCTCTTTGTATTCAAATGTTTCAAAATATCTTGATTGAAATACATTAGGCGTTTCAATGATCATATCACCTATCGCTAACATGATATCTCGTGGGCAATAGCTAAAATAATGTTCACTTTCCCAATCCAATGTTTTAAAGTTATTCTTACTATTTATCTTTGTGGGCCTTTGCACTGTAATATTTAACTTTTTAAGTTCGACAATAAAGTTTTCAATATCTTCCTCAGTCTCTTCAATAATTTTTTGCGGAAAAGGGCCTAGGGCTAATGAATCAAAAAGATCATCAGTAGAACGCTGCATTGCTTGAAAACCTTTATCTTTATGGGGGATAGCTGCACCTAAACTACTGCCTACAATAATTTCCTCAATGGGATCCCACTCATTATACACACACACTAATGACATATTATTTCTCCTTCTATTGAATAATACTAATTAAAATATAGTTTTCGTCTTTCACCGGGAAGATTTGAAATCGATCTTTAGATAAATACGAAAAA
>JAESTO010000124.1 GCA_016763565.1 Gammaproteobacteria bacterium
AACTTCTACAGGCACCTGATAAGTTGAACCACCTACTCTACGTGATTTGACTTCAACACTGGGATAAATATTACTTAAGCTTTCCTCAAGAAATCGAATTTCATGCATTTCAACGACCTCGGCCGTTTGCTGAGAGACACCAGCATCTGCCGACGCTTCTACTTTTACTTCAACATTTGTCTTGTGTCTTTTTGCGCTAGCATTAGTAGCATTTGCACTAGCCGCTGACTTCAATTGCTCCAATGCCGCATAAACAATTTTCTCTGAAACTGATTTTTTACCATCTTTCATAAGATAATTAATAAATTTCGCTATTAACTGACTGCCAAACCTCGGATCAGACAAAATAACGCGCTTAATTGCAGCTCTTCTTCTAGACATTATATTTTCCTATCATTGCTTCTTAGGCTTCTTAGTTCCGTATTTTGAACGGCCCTGCATACGTTTATCGACACCGCTGGTATCTAAGGCACCACGTATTGTGTGATAACGTACTCCTGGCAAATCTTTAACACGTCCGCCACGGATTAAGATACTGGAATGTTCTTGTAAGTTGTGGCCTTCACCAGGGATGTAGGTCGTTACTTCATGACCATTCGTTAAACGAACCCGTGCAACCTTACGCAAGGCAGAATTCGGCTTTTTGGGCGTTGTCGTATAAACACGTGTGCAAACACCGCGCTTTTGAGGGCAACCCTTCAAGGCTAACGAGTCACTTTTTTTCGTTTGCGTTTTACGTGGCTTACGAACCAATTGATTAATGGTTGGCATACAATCTCTAAATTTAAAGTACAAAAAACCACTCTTCATTCATGCCTGATGAGTACTCAGGCAGAAAAGAGATGGCATAAACTTTGTGGTCTTATCCACGCTATTGTCGTCCAATCGACAACTTGTTTAACCCCAGCTAAATGGGACAGACGATTTTACAGGGTTTCTAATAGAAGTCAATAAAAAAACGACCAAAATCTGCTTAATAGCACGAGGTTCTCACGTGAAAATCTGGCATCTTATCCGGAACGCAATGAAAGGCTACTGACCTACCCTTGCCAAGATAAAAATCCAGCCGCAAGCGGCTAGATTCTTTTTTGGAGGCACCCACCTCGAGAGGCAAAGCCTCCCTCGGTTACACGATTGCGTTTAAAATGATTATTTTGCTGAAGAGGTTTCTGCAGGAGCCTCTGGAATTTCAGCATTTAATGCTCTACTTAATGCAGCTTCGACATCACTAGCAGACATTTCTTGAGGCGCTACTATATGCTTTTCTAGCTCACGTTTACGGCGACATTCTTGATGATAAGCTAGACCTGTGCCCGCAGGCAATAAGCGACCAACCATAACATTCTCTTTCAAACCACGCAATTTGTCTACTTTGCCCGTTATCGCAGCTTCGGTTAACACCCGTGTTGTTTCTTGAAATGATGCAGCAGAAAAGAAAGATTCTGTTGCTAAAGATGCTTTGGTGATACCTAGTAATAAACGCTCGTAAGTTGCCGATATTTTCTCATTTTTTTGTAGCGCTTTATTTTCCTTATCAACCGTGTATAAATCCATTTGTTCACCGGATAGAAACGAGCCATCGCCTGTTGAAATGATTTTACATTTGCGAATCATTTGGCGAATAATGACTTCAATATGTTTATCGTTAATTTTCACACCTTGTAAACGATACACATCCTGCACCTCATTAATAATATACGTTGCTAATGCTTCAACACCTAATAAACGTAAAATATCGTGAGAATTCGTTGCGCCATCGGCGACTACTTCACCTCTTTCTACATGTTCACCTTCAAACACATTCATATGTCGCCATTTAGGAATTAATATTTCATGGCTCTCACCGTCTGGATTGGTAATCACTAAGCGGCGTTTACCTTTGGTCTCTTTACCAAAACTAACCACGCCCGATATTTCAGCCAATATAGCGGAATCTTTGGGTTTACGTGCTTCAAATAAATCAGCAACACGAGGCAAACCACCGGTAATATCTCGTGTTTTGCTACTTTCTTGTGGAATCCTCGCGATAGCATCACCAATTTCTACCGTAGCACCATCTTCTAAACTTAACTGAGCATTAACGGGTAAGAAATATTGTGCTGGAATAGTACTACCCGACAAATAAAGCTCCTCACCTTTGTCATCAACTAATTTTATCATAGGCTTAATATCTTTACCGTGAGAGCCTTTTGCCTCACTGATGACGATATTACCTAACCCTGTCACCTCGTCAACTTGGCGATTCATACTAATGCCATCAACAAAATCAATAAATTTTATTTTACCTTGCACTTCACTAATAATCGGATGTGTATGCGGGTCCCAAAGTGCCACTACTTGTCCACTATTCACCGGGCTATTATCAGTGATAGTTAATTCAGCACCATAGGGCACTTTATAACGTTCACGCTCACGCCCGTGGTGATCAACGACTGTTAACTCCCCTGAACGCGATACAGCAACTAAATGACCATTGACACGCTTAACTACTTTAATATTGTGTAATCTCACCGTCCCTTCATTTTTTATTTGAATATTATTTTCAGCTGTGGCACGTGATGCAGCACCACCAATGTGGAAAGTACGCATAGTTAACTGTGTACCAGGTTCACCAATAGATTGTGCCGCAATAATACCAACCGCTTCACCAACATTAATTAAATGCCCCCGCGATAAATCACGACCATAACATGCACAGCACAAACCGTATTGACTTTCGCAAGTAATAGGGGAGCGTACCTTCACTTGATAAACACTCGCTGACTCTATAGCTTCTGCTTTAGCTTCATCAAGTAATGTCCCACGAGCAAATAATATATTATCATTATCAGGATAATAAACATCATCGGCTAATACTCGGCCTAAAATTCGTTCGCATAAAGATTCAACAACATCACCACCTTCAATATGAGTGGTCATAAACAAACCATTTTCGGTGGTACAGTCTTCTTCTCTCACGACCATATCTTGTGATACATCAACTAAACGTCGTGTTAAATAACCTGAGTTAGCAGTTTTCAGTGCAGTATCAGC
>JAESTO010000125.1 GCA_016763565.1 Gammaproteobacteria bacterium
AGGCCATCACCTTGACAGGCTTCGCAACGGCCACCTTCGACATTAAAGCTAAACCGTCCTGGTTTATACCCACGTGCACGCGCTTCTGGTGTTGCAGTAAATAATTCACGAATGGGCGTAAACATACCGGTGTACGTGGCCGGATTAGAACGTGGGGTACGGCCAATTGGGCTTTGGTTAATGTCAACCACTTTATCAAAATATTCAATGCCATTAATTGCTTGGTGGCTTGCTGTCGATTTAGCGTCGGCTTTATTTAAGCGATGTGCGGCAAACGGATAAAGCGTGTGATTAATCAAGGTCGATTTTCCTGAACCTGACACACCCGTAATACAGGTCATTACACCAACCGGAATATCAACGGTAATATTTTGTAAATTATTACCGCTAGCACCCACAATTGTTAGCTGGCGATTAGGATCAATGGTTGAACGTTTTTTTGGCACGGCGATGTAACGTTTGCCCGATAAATATTGCCCCGTTATTGAGGCCTTATTTTTTTTGATGGTGGTCACCGAGCCTTGAGCTACCACTTGACCACCGTGCACACCCGCACCAGGGCCAATATCAATCACATGATCAGCATGACGAATAGCTTCTTCATCATGTTCAACGACAAGTACGGTGTTGCCCAAATCACGCAAATGAAAAAGGGTGTTTAATAAGCGTTGATTATCGCGTTGGTGTAAGCCGATGGATGGCTCGTCAAGAATGTACATGACACCGACTAATCCTGAACCAATTTGACTGGCTAAACGAATTCGCTGTGCTTCACCACCTGATAAGGTATCAGCGCTGCGGCTTAGGGTTAAATAATTTAGGCCGACATTGTTTAAAAACGATAAGCGATCCGTTACTTCCTTTAATATTTTTTCGGCAATTTTTCCGCGTTTCCCCGTCAGTTTTAATTTTTGAAAAAATATTAATGCTTGTTCAATCGGCCAATCAACGATCGCTGTTAAGGATTTATTTTTGACGAAAACATGGCGTGCTGCTTCGCATAAACGTGCGCCGTGACAATCAGGGCATTCTTGGTGGCTAAGGTATTTATTTAAAAATTCACGCACTGATGAAGAATCAGTTTCACGATAACGGCGCTCCATGTTTGGAATGACCCCTTCAAAGGGTTGTGTTTTTTGGTATTTTTTGCCACTACTTTCTGTCACGTAAGTAAAAGAAATTGCTTCATCACCACTGCCATATAAAATAACGTCGCGAAATTTTTTAGGTAAGGTGTGATAAGTCTGTTCAATATCAAAACCGTAATGATTGGCCAGGGTAGACAGCAAATGAAAATAATAGCTATTACTGTGATCCCAGCCACGGATAGCGCCGCCTGATAGACTTAGTTTAGGGTCATGAATTACCCGGTCAAGATCAAAAAATTGTTTGACACCAAGACCATCACAGGTTGAACAAGCTCCAACCGGATTATTAAAGGAAAATAAACGTGGTTCTAACTCTGCTAAGCTATAGCCACAATGTGGGCAAGCAAAGGCATTAGAAAATATATGGGGTTTTTTCTTTTGATGCTTGTTGATATCAAATACATGGGCAATACCGTTAGTTAATTGCAGTGCTGTTTCAAAGGATTCAGCTAAACGTTGTTGTAATTCCTTTTTTACTTTGAAACGATCAACGATGATGTCAATGGTATGTTTTTTACGCAAATCGAGTTTAGGTGGTTCATCTAATTCATACATTTCATTATTAATTCTGGCACGAATAAATCCTTGACTGCGTAATGATTCTAATAATTGTACAAATTCACCTTTGCGATTTTGCACTATTGGTGCGGTGATCATTAACAGGGTGCCCTCAGGTTGCGCTAATACCGTATCGACCATTTGGCTAACACTTTGCGCCGCTAAAATGATATTGTGCTGTGGGCAACGTGGCTCACCAACGCGGGCATACAGCAAACGCAAATAATCGTAAATTTCTGTAATGGTGCCAACGGTTGAACGTGGATTATGGGAGGTTGATTTCTGCTGAATTGAAATAGCAGGGGATAAACCTTCGATAGAATCGACATCGGGTTTTTCCATCATGGATAAAAATTGTCGCGCATAAGCTGATAATGATTCAACATAACGGCGTTGCCCTTCAGCGTACAACGTATCAAATGCCAGGGATGATTTCCCTGAACCAGATAAACCGGTAATAACCACCAACTTGTTGCGTGGGATGGTTAAGTCGATATTTTTTAAATTGTGGGTGCGTGCACCGCGAATGTGTATATTTTCCATAGGGACAACATTATACCGGTTAACCCTATAGTATAATCTCTAGCAATGAATAAAACTGAAAAAAAAACGGCACTGTCTCTCGCGGCTATCTTTGCTTTTCGGATGCTGGGATTATTTATGATCCTACCGACATTTGCTCTTTATGCACAACAATTGCATCATATTACGCCAACCTTAATAGGTGTGGCTCTGGGCATTTACGGGTTAACACAAGCCTGCTTGCAAATTCCCTTTGGTTTTTTATCCGATCGTTTTGGCCGTAAGCCGCTGATTTTAATCGGCTTAATATTATTTGCAATAGGCAGTGTGGTAGCGGCATTATCCCATTCAATTTGGGGCATCATTATCGGTCGTGCCTTACAGGGCTCTGGTGCTGTGGGCAGTGTAACCTTGGCGTTACTAACCGATTTAATCCGTGAGGAACAGCGCACTAAAGCGATGGCGATTGTTGGGATGATGATTGGGTTGTCTTTTGCAGTGGCGATGGTATTAGGACCCATTATCAGCGCCTGGTTCAGTGTGTCAGGTATTTTTTGGTTAACTTCTTTATTAGCATTAGCCGGCATTGCCATTTTATTTACCACTGTACCGACACCAACCCATTGCCGTTTACAACGCGATGCTGAGCCAGTGCCCCAACTGATTAAATCGATGTTAAGCAATGGTGAATTATTGCGCTTAAATTTTGGTATTTTCACCTTGCATGCGGTCTTAACTGCCAGCTTTTTAGTGGTGCCCATCGCGCTGCAACGCGTTGGTTTAGTTGCGAGCCAGCAATGGCTGCTGTATTTACCCGTATTAGTATTGGCATTTTTCACCATGTTCCCTTTTATTATTATGGCAGAAAAACGACGACAAATGAAAACGGTTTTTTCAGCTGCCATTGCGGTATTAATTATTACCCAGCTGCTACTGTGGGTTGGCTATACTTCTAGCATTGTTATTGCCATAGCTTTATTTTTGTTTTTCACTGCCTTTACATTATTGGAGGCGAGCTTACCCTCATTAATTGCCAAAACTGCGCCGGCCGGTAGCAAAGGAACCGCGATGGGCATTTATTCCTCATCACAATTTTTAGGAATTTTTGTGGGCGGCAGTGTCGGTGGTTGGCTATATAGCCTCTACAGTTTTTCAGCCATCTTTTTGGGCGGCGCGATTTTATTGGCCATTTGGTTGGTTTTAGCTATTGGTATGAAAAAGCCACGCTATTTGGCAACATATACGCTAAACATTGGTAGAATAAGCAGCAAGCAAGCTGGCATACTTCAGCAACAATTGCTTAATACGCCAGGCGTTGCCGACGCATTAATATTGGTTAATGATGGTGTCGCTTATTTAAAGATTAATAATCGTGTGGTTGATAAAAAACAGTTACAACGATTTTCTGTAGAGAATGATAATTAAGTTTGGAGGACATACATATGTCACGAGGTATAAATAAAGTTATATTAATTGGTAATTTGGGGGGAGAGCCAGAAGTGCGTTATTTGCCCAATGGTGGTGCGGTAACAACAATTAATATCGCTACATCCGATAGTTGGAAAGATAAACAAACGGGCGAAAAACAAGAGCGTACCGAATGGCATCGCGTGGTGTTTTTTAATCGTCTTGCCGAAATTGCTGGAGAATATTTGAAAAAAGGTTCAAAAGTTTATGTTGATGGTCGTTTACAAACACGTAAATGGCAAGATAAATCAGGACAAGATCGCTATACTACAGAAATTGTTGGCAACGAAATGCAAATGCTTGATAGCCGTGGTGGCAGCACGGATAGTGCTTATCCAGAGAATACCGCAAAGCCAGCGGCAGCTAGCCAAGCAAGTAATGTGCCACCAGCAACGAGTGCTGCGCCAGCGGCGGCTTCCACTGAATTTGATGACGATATTCCGTTTTAGCATTTGTTAACAAAGCATAAGCCTCGTAGCCAACGGGGCTTTTTTGATGTTTTATATAGATTGTAGGGATTGGTCTCACACCTGTCCTTTGGGGCAGGTGTGCAACTCGCCTCTACATTACATACGAAAATATAGGCAAACGATCACAGCCTATTTATTTTGCCCCGATGGCACAACTGGATAGCGCAATCCCCTCCTAAGGGATAGGTTGTAGGTTCGAATCCTGCTCGGGGCGCCAATTACATTCTTTAAAATCAGTAATATACCCAACGAATGAGGTTTCTCGCTATAGCTAGCTATTTACTTTGAAAAGTAAAGATCTCAGCGGCGAGTCGATGTAGGGCGGGGATGGACTAAATCTATCACGAGGTAGTGATACTAGCGTGTGTTATTTTCCTGATTTTAATCCTATCGAAAAGTAATGTTACGCCTACTATTCACCATTATTTTTTAATAATACATAGACTGCACCCGTGCCACCATCCTGGGGTAATGCTGAACAGAATGCCAATACGAGATGATACTCTCGCAATTGTTGATTAATATAATTTTTTAAAATAGGCGCATCAGGTGTCTGGCTGCTAAGGCCTTTACCATGAATAATGCGGATACAACGTAGATTATTATGGCTGCTTTGTGCAATAAATTGTGGGATAATTTCTTGTGCTTGTACCACGGTGAAACCATGCAGGTCACATTCTGCCTGCGGAAAGATTTTTCCTTGACGTAATTTTCTTATGAGCTTATTTTGAATACCTGGACGTGAAAAATTTAAGGGACTACGCCCCAAGACCGTGCTGGACGCTATCGTCATATTTTCAACAGGTTGAGTGCTTCCCATACATAATCAGCGTCACCTTCCTCCCCGGCATGAGCAACCGGAATGTAGCCAGCTTCCACAGAAGCTTTAAAGACTTTTTC
>JAESTO010000126.1 GCA_016763565.1 Gammaproteobacteria bacterium
CGTTTAAAAGCCCGACCTACTGCTACATTATGCATCGACTGTAAAACCATTGATGAATTAAGAGAAAACACCGTTTGCATACCACGGTATAAATAATATCGCGTAAAATTATTCCAGAAAATATACTTTGCTTAATTTCGCATGTTGAAGTGTAGTGAATTTATTGTCTCCGCATGATCATCTTGAAACTCTGTCCACCATAGTGCAAGATCTTTGACGGGTTCATCCGCGTCAGCACGTAATAATAAAAAATCATACGCTGCCCGAAAAAGCTTGCGTTTTATCAAGCGAAATGGCTTTTTTCCATAAGTTCTTTTTAAGAGTTCTTGCATAAACCAAATATCTTTTACTGAAGCCGCGATACGTTTAGAGATAAGTATGTGATGATTGTGTTGCTGCAAGGTATGATTATAAGCAGCTATCAATGCCTCACTAATATTACTGTTTTCTTGCTTGAACCTATTAAATTGTTCTTGCATGGGTTGCCACAAGAAAACAGCTATCAAAAAAGCAGGCGAAATAGATTTACCCATTCGGATACGAATATCCGTATTATGTAATGCGATATTAACAAAGTTGTTAAATTGAGAACTTCCTTTTAAACAGTTAGCAGTTTGTGGTAATAAAAAAGATAACAAATTATAATGCTTTAGTTGCGCAAAGGCTTGTGAAACTTGTTCGCTAAAAAGTAATTTAAAAAATTCTTCAAATAAGCGGGCATTAGGAACTGTCGGTAAATCTTTTCCGAAGTGTGAAAGAAACGGGGTTGTTTCTTTATCGATAGTAAAATTTAATTTACTAGCAAAACGTATAGCACGCAATATGCGAATGGGATCTTCTTGAAAACGTTGCGCAGGATCACCAATCATACGTATCGTTTGTTGCTCTAAATCTTTTAAGCCACCGGTAGGATCAATAATATTTTCATTTATTATGTCATAAAATAATGCATTGATGGTGAAATCTCGTCTTTTTGCATCTTCAGATAATGAGTTTCCATAAATATTATCACGAATAATTAGACCATTGTGCTGCTGTTGCGCGACAGAGTTTTCATCCCTAGTACGTAATGTAGCAACTTCAATGAATTCGCCTCTAAAATAGATATGCGCCAAGCGAAAACGGCGGCCAATTAACTGGCAATTTCGAGGGAATACATCACGAACTTCTTCTGGTTTTGCATTAGTTACTACGTCAAAGTCTTTAGGCTTCTTTTGTAATAATAAATCACGCACACTACCACCCACCAAATAAGCTTGATATCCAGCCTCATTAAGTTTATGAATCACTTTAATAGCATTGCTACTAATGCTTTCAATATCAATAGAATATTGAGAAGCAGAAATAACCGGTAATTTAGTCTTGTGTGAGTCTACCAATATTTTTTTTAAAAAATTTAACATGCTGTGTTTTTTAATAATTTTTTGTTAGATATGTTGTTAAGCCAGTTAAAAACATTTGCACAGCAATCGTTGTCAAAATCATCCCCATTAACCGCTCTAAGGCAATGAGGCCTTTCTTGCCCAAAATTTTTCGCAAAGGTCCAGATAATAATAAAATAACTGTACAAACAAACGATGCAATAAAAATGGCTAATGCCAGACTTATTAAATGACCCGGTCGTTGTTGGCTTGCAAACAATAATACCATAGCTAAAGCTGAGGGTCCTGCAACTAACGGAATAGCCAATGGCACAATAAAAGGTTCCCCTGAAGGCTCTGTTGACGATTTTTCTGGTGGAAAAATCATTTTAATAGCAATAAGGAACAAAATAATTCCTCCTGCTATGCCAAGAGCGGGTTCGCTAACATGCAAAACATGTAAAATAGCACGCCCAAAAAATAAAAACAATAACAAAATCACAAACGCTATCAATGATTCGCGAACAATAATTTTTTTACGCCGCTTAGGGTCAACGTGGCTAAGAATAGCAATGAATATAGGAATATTCCCGACGGGATCCATGACTAAAATTAATGTAATTGCAGCTGATAGTATTGTCATAAGCGCGCCATTATAGCCATAAAATATAAAAACGCAATTATATGCCAATCATTAGCTAAATTAGTATAATCTATGCTGCCGTTTCTAAGATAATCCCTAACATGTATCTTTTTAATTACCATCAAACGCCTCTTTGGTTTTCACAAAAGCAATTATGGCAATATAAAACAAGCCAACGGTTGCGAAGCTGGTTACTTGATAAAGGCTCGTTAACAAAACGATTAAAGTCATTGTATGAATGTACATTTACCATACAAGTTACATTACAGGCATGGCAATATCCCAGTTACGATGAACTAATCTTATTAGCGTTGCCAAAAAATCAGCTAGTATTGACGCGTGAAGTAATATTAATGTGCAATGGAAAAAAACACATCTTTGCCCGTTCACTTTTTCCGAAACAAACACTTGAAGGTAATGAGAAATTGATGTTACCTAACCATCATCAATCATTAGGGGAACTATTATTTACCCAACATAATATGAAACGCCATTTATTTGAAATAGCGGAGCTTACTCCAGAGCATTATTATTATCAACGAGCAGTCAGTGACTTGCCTAGCCATATTGGCAACTTGTGGGCGAGGCGCTCTGTGTTTTATATAAAACAAAAACCACTACTAGTCAGCGAGGTGTTTTTGCCATTTTTAGATGAAACACCATGACAAAATTTATTGCTTATTCTCGCTTAATGCGCATCGACAAACCCATTGGTATTTGCTTATTATTATGGCCAACGCTTGGAGGACTATGGATCGCTAGCCAAGGAAAGCCACACATCATTAATATATGTGTATTTGTGTTAGGTACCATTATTATGCGATCGGCAGGCTGTGTAATTAATGATATTGCCGATAGACATTTTGACGCCCATGTACAACGCACAAAAAATCGACCCTTGGCGACAGGTATGATTAGCGTTAAAGCAGCAATGATATTATTTACTATATTATGTGGCTTAGCCTTCATTTTAGTGTTATTTTTAAATAAATTTACTATTTTTTTATCTTTTATTGCCCTAACATTAGCTATTATTTACCCTTTTATGAAGCGTTATATTGCCTCACCACAGTTAATCTTAGGTTTGGCATTTAGTTGGGCAATTCCCATGGCATTTACTGCTGAGCTTAATGAATTGCCCATAATTGTTTGGTGGTTGATGCTAGCCAATATATGCTGGATAATTGCTTATGACACCATTTGAAGATCTTTTAACAGCGTTAAATCGCTGGCTCTAGGTTTTTCGGCAAAAGTGAAA
>JAESTO010000127.1 GCA_016763565.1 Gammaproteobacteria bacterium
TAGCCGCTGATTGTGCAAACATGCCGCCAGAGCCTATTGCCATAATATTGTTCTCTGGCTCAACAACATCACCATTGCCGGTAATAATTAACGACGCTTTTTCATCAGCGACACACAACAGCGCTTCTAAACGCCGCAACATTTTATCGGTACGCCAGTCTTTAGCTAACTCAACTGCTGCGCGAGTCAAATGACCTTGATGTTCTTCTAGCTTCGCTTCAAAACGCTCGAATAATGTAAACGCATCAGCTGTGCCTCCAGCAAAGCCCGCAAGAATTCTATTTTTATACAGACGTCTAACTTTTCGAGCATTGCCTTTCAGTACGGTATTACCCAAGCTCACTTGGCCATCACCACCAATGACAACTTGGTTCTTGCGCCTTACCGATAATATGGTGGTACCACGATATTGTTCCATAGATATTCCTCATGCTATATGGATTGCCTTAGTTATGGGGATAAAACCATCAGAATTCAAGGCATTTTAGCGGGCGGTTTTTACCCGACCTGAACTGGCTTAATTCAATGCTGCTTCGCCTTTCTTCCAACCGCAAGGTGTTAATTTCTCACTTTGCAATGCATCAAGGATACGCAAGGTTTCATGTGGGTTACGTCCAACACTCAAGTCAGTCATCTCAGAAAAGCGAATCTTATTATCTGGATCAACAATGAACGTAGCACGATTAGCAACACCCAGTTCTTCATTCACAATGCCTAAAGCATGAGATAATTCTTTTTTGATATCCGCTAACCAAGGAAAAGGACTCTCCGTTAAGTCACTGTGGTGTTGACGCCATGCCATATGCACAAAATCACTATCAGTTGATGCACCAATTAATTGCGTGCCACGGGTACTAAATTCTTTTTCTAATGCACCAAAACCACTAATTTCAGTAGGGCAAACAAACGTGAAATCTTTAGGCCAAAAGAAAAAAACTTTCCATTTGCCCGCATAAGTATCTAAATCAACGTCATGAAAATCTTTTTCATGATTAACACCCGTCACCGCTGTCAAATGAAAATCTGGAAATGTATCGCCGTATCGTAACATAATGAATTCTCCAATAAAGTTAAAAAATGTTGCTGCTTATTAATATTAGGCTAATATTTGATAATAAAACCCCTGATACTCAATTAACCCAGAATTGCGTACAGCGTATCTTACTCAGGTTTCCTTCTTTTGTAAAAGCATGAAAAAATGAGCTTTAAATACACGCAGAAAGGCAGGTTTAAAGCCCACCCCCTGCAATTTTTGCAAAACAGAAATCTAGCGGGGATAAATATAGGTTTAATGCTTTGCTTGCGTGGCCTCTTCTTTATTAGGCACCTTAATATCAGGTAAAATTTTATAGAAATCAAAACGAGGCTGGGTATTTTTCTTAGCTTGCAACATGGTTACTTGATGAAAGCCTTTATGTTGCGGCAATGCAATCACCACTATGTTTTTAGCTTGTTGCATAATTACTTTTTTTTGCGGCTGTTTAAGCGATTTATTTAACGCAACATGATGATGATATAGCACAAATAAAATCACACCCATGATAACCATTCCCACACCACCAGCCAGTAACCCGCGTTTACTCTTGGGTGGCTTATGCCGTTGCGGCGCTTTTTTATTGGTATATTTTTGGACAAAAAGATAAGCATAATCCTGCACTACATTTTCTCCACAGCAGTAATGCCTAACAAGGCTAAACCATTGCACAACAATTGCTGCACTGCTTTAATTAACGCTATACGGGCATTACGTACAGCTTGTTGCGCCACCAGAAATTGCTGTTGGTTATAATAACTATGGAAATCATTGGCTAGCTCACGCAAATAATGCACCAGCTGATGAGGCTCATAATTCAAGGCAGCGCTGGCAATAATGTCATTATATTGTCCTAAACGCTTTAATAATACTCTTTCTTGTGGCGTAATTAATTGCCCGAGTTGTGATAATGCCAGCGTTTGATCCCAGCGCTCATTAATCTTGGTATTCATCTGCAAAAATTGGCGTAATACGCTACAAATCCGCGCATGTGCGTATTGAATATAATACACAGGGTTATCATTAGTCTGTGCTTTGGCGAGCGCTAAATCAAAATCCATCGCTTGCTCAACTTTACGCAGCACATAAAAAAATCGTGCGGCATCATTGCCGACTTCACGGCGTAATTCACGTAAAGTTACGAATGAGCCACTGCGTGTCGACATTTGCACTTTTTCTTTACCGCGATACAGCGAAACAAACTGCACCAAGGGTACCGTTAAAACATCATCACGATTCGCTAACGCAATCATCGCAGCTTTAACACGTGGCACATAACCGTGGTGATCAGCACCCAACACATCTATCATGTGATCATAACCACGCTCTAACTTATTTAAATGATAGGCAATATCAGATGCAAAATAGGTTAGTACGCCATTACCACGACGCACGACGCGATCTTTCTCATCACCAAACTGACTAGCACGAAACCATATGGCATCGTCTTGTTGATACAAATGCCCCGCTTTTTCTAGAACCTCCAAACAATGCTCAATAGCACCATTATCAAGTAATTGTTGTTCGCTAAACCACGTATCAAAAATCACACCAAATTCAGTTAAATCCTCGCGAATATCGGCTAGCAACGTTTGCAAACTCGCCTGAAAAATAATTTGATAATTATCCGCACCTAACAACTGCTTAGCATTAGCAATTAGCGCATCAACATGTAATTCTTTATTACCACTTAATAATTTATCGTCTTTATCGTAGAGGGCATCCGCTGGCACGCCAGCAAACACCTGTGTTGTAGCATGTTTAAATTGTTCACTGTATTGCGACTGTAATTGTTTCGCAATAGCAACCACATAGTCACCTTGGTAACCATTGCTGGGGAACACCACGGGCTCAGTCAATAATTGTAAATAACGCAACCACACACTTGTTGCCAAAATATGCATTTGTCGGCCAGCATCATTAACATAATATTCTTGATGGACCTCATAGCCTACCGTGCGTAATAAATTTGCCAAGCTTGCGCCATAGGCAGCACCACGACCATGCCCAACGTGCAACGGTCCGGTGGGATTGGATGAAACATATTCAAGGTGTACTTTTTTACCCGCGCCTAACTGACTACAACCATAACCAGAGCCTGCATGCAAAATATCACCGATAATATTTTGCAATGCCGCATCAGCAATGAAAAAGTTAATGAAACCAGGACCAGCAATATCAACCTTGGCAAGGAGGGGTGATTCAGGCAAACAATCGATTAATTGTTGCGCACACTGTCGTGGACTTTTACCCATTTCTTTCGCTAATAGCATAGCGATATTGCAAGCAAAATCACCGTGTTTTTCATCTCGAGCACGTTCAATGACAATCTCAGCGTGATAGCTTGATGATAAGTATTGCTGTGTTTTTAAACTATCAATGGCCACAGCAATCAATTGTTGCAAATTATTTTTCATAGTTACTACAGGAAAACCCTAGATGTTACGTGTTAATTTACGGGATTATAGCAGCTTGACTCTTTTAGCAATAGCCTCTATTATATTACAGTCATGAAACAGACCTACAACTTGAGCAACCAGTTTCTTATTGCTACACCCACTTTAGATGGCA
>JAESTO010000128.1 GCA_016763565.1 Gammaproteobacteria bacterium
ACCAAACGTCTTGGCCAACATAGCCATTGATTACCTACTTTCTACAAACACCGTCAATGGCATTAAACAATGCTTGGCGCAGCGCTACCATTTTTACGATAAAGCCATCTCAACCGAAAGCAAAAACACGCCGGTGTCAGCTCAGCTTAATGGCCTGCGTACGCAATTATTGAAAAAACATCAACTACTTATTAATATCCTAACCCAAGGTAGGCCTTTAATAGCTAACAACACTTACAACAAGTATCAACAACTCAAGCAGCAATTGATGCATTTTTCACTCATTACCTTGCAGCTCGACGCAGTATAGGCAAGCCGTTACTTAAGATTCAACACCTTAATTTACTCGGCATGTTGAAGGATGCTAAGCAGTTATCGATAGCAGCAAGAGACTTATTACTCCATGTGATGGGGTTATTGAAACAGTCACTTGAGTATCTTCATATCGCTGGCGATAACCCTATCGATAACATGGCACAACACCTAATGCATGTAATGCGTCAGTTTAGTCATGGTCGTTTGAAAAGCTTAAAACTGAGCTTTCCCACGCTCAATCTCTTGGTTATAAAACAATTCATGGCGCTTGCCCAACAACATATCACCATTACCACGATTGATTTACGTCACCCTAAGTTACAATTAACCTCGCAACAAAAAAACACATTGCAGCAATTATTAAACCTTATTAACCAACAACGGCAACGCCATAAACAACCGACTCTCACGTTACAGTTTGTGACGATGGATACGCTGCAACAGAAACACCAAAAAATGTAAGCATCTTTTGCATGATGTCGCATACAAGACCACAAGCACGGCAGTTGCGAGAACAGACTTACTGAAACCAAATAAAAAATTTAAATACGCATAGTTTGAATAAAAAAGACGGATGCTACCGCTTTTATGATAACCCGCGTTGCTCCACATAACGTGAATCTTGTGTTTACCAGGGTGTTGCTTTCTCAGGCATTCTAAAAATGCCTAACGGCTCTTTGATCAGATTTCGTTAGGCATGGCAATTTTTTTCTTTAAAAAAGCGCTCATTCAGACCCTAGGAGTATATATCGCAAATATCAACATAAGTTGGGCGTTTTGATTTTTCATCAATGCCTGATATTTCAATTGTAGTTGCTCGTTGTTTTCTCGGTGATTACTATCAACAAAAATACATTCTACCGGGCAAACTTCTTGGCATTGTGGCACGTCAAAATGGCCAACACATTCTGTGCACAGGGCGGGGTCAATTTCATAAATTTCTTCGCCTTGTGTTATTGCATCGTTAGGACATTCTGGTTCGCAAACATCACAATTAATACATTCTTCGTTGATTAATAGAGCCATATTTATGTTTGTTTGTTTAATTGTTTTAACGCTGCTTCTACTACTGGAGGAACAAACGGCGATACTTTACCTTGTAAACGAGCGACTTCTTTGACCAAGGTTGATGAAATGTAAGTATGATTTTCTGATGGCATTAAAAAGACCGTTTCAATATTATTAGCAATGCGGCGATTCATCCACGTTAATTGAAATTCATATTCAAAGTCAGCGACAGCACGTAGGCCGCGTAAAATAATATTCGCTTTTTTTTGTTTGACAAAGTCGATAAGTAAGTTATCAAAGTCGCATACTTCGACATTGTTGCGAGGTGTTAATACTTGCTTTGCTAGGCTAACACGTTGAATTAACGAAAAATTTGGATTTTTTTGCGGGCTAGCAGCAATAGCCACAATGACTTTGTCAAATAATCGTGCTGCGCGTTCAATAATATCCATATGTCCGTTAGTTATCGGATCAAATGTACCTGGGTATACAACGATGTTTTTCATGCTTACAAAGAGGTTAATTAGCCATTTACTAAACCAATGCCGGATCATACTTGAAAGTAGCAACTTAGTATATAATCTTTGCTCAATTATTAGGGTAATGAGGTTTATCGCATGACAAAAATTGTAGCAAAATTATTTATTGCTGGTATGGTTATTTCGCTATTCAGTGCTTGTGCCCCAGATATATCATCGAATAGCTACAGCATGGGGGCTGTTGGTACTGAGCAAGTTGAGCAGGGCGTTATTCTTCAGGTTAGCCATGTTAATATTAACGCCAATCAAGGTATTGGTGGTGGTGCTGGTGCAGCACTTGGCGCAACGGCTGGCTCTGCGATTGGTGGTGACACGCGCGCGAATATTATTGGGGGCATTGCTGGTGCTTTAATCGGTGGCATTATCGGTAATGAGATTGACAAAGGTGTTAATTCGCAAGGAGGCTTACGCTATATTATTAAGCTTAGTAGTGGACGCACTGTTTCAATTGTACAAGGTATGGAAAATCCGTTACGTGCGGGTCAACGGGTGTTAGTGACATTCACTGGTATTTCTCGAGGTGGTTTAACAAGGGGTCGAGTAACGGCTGACAATAGTTATCAACCGCCTGTCAGGCAGAACCCAATAGCTACAACGACACAACCCATTAAACAGAACGCAGCAGCTGTAACGATACAGCCGGCTAAACAGAGTTCAACGGCTACAGTTGCAAAGAGAAGTAACTAACTATTTGGCGTGAAATATCAATTGGATGCTGGAACAACACACCGTGACCAGCATCTGGATATTCAATCAGTTTAGTATTTTGTATGCCATTAACAAGTACTACAGAATTTTGACGATGAATAACTTTATCCAAATTGCCAGTAATAATCAGCGTAGGTTGCGTAATTTGATGTAAATATTGATACGTGCCGGTCCCCGCAAACCAAGATAAGCTCAGTTTCATTTCTTCTTTAATGATACGGTGTGAGATATTTCTTACCCAGGACGCTACCTTATATATGTCTGCCATTTTCGGCGTTATGTCTTCAGCGATTATGCTAGGAAATAAAATCGACATTAAACGTTTATTTTGTTCTTCTGGTGTGCCACTGGTATTATTAAGTGCTGTGGCTATGTCTTTTTCTGGTTGCGTCGCTCTCGAGCCACCGACATCGCTTGCTATTAATATTAATCCTTGAATACAATAGCCATAATCGATGGCGATTTGTTGAGTAATCCATCCGCCCATTGCAAAGCCGAGCAACAGTGTTTGCTGTAACTTAAGTGTGCGAATAAATTCATGAACGATAGTTGCTAAGCTTTCTACGCTAAATTCATCAATTTTTAATTGTGAGGCGCCAATACCAGGATAATCTAACAAAAATAATTGATAGCGGTGCGCTAGTTTTTCAAGCAACACGGGATCCCAACCATACATAGTCATATGCGAGCTAGGGAGTAAAATAAGTGGCTTGCCATGACCTAAGGTGCGATAGCTTATAATTGCACTAGCAGATTCCGTCAAATGTAAATTTGATAAGCCTTGCAGAGTAATGACACCGCCGCAACCTATTTTGCGATGCTTGTACCAGCGAGGAAACCATACGTTAAAGCCCAGAGTTATGAACAAAGCCGTCAATGGAATAGTTTCAATAATCGAAATATTATTTCTCATGCTAAACGTTTCTAGAATATTTAATGCCGTTAATAAC
Organism: Gammaproteobacteria bacterium; assembly: GCA_016763565.1. Next base: position 3,521 of record JAESTO010000128.1, read on the forward strand.
GTAAATAAACTTGCCCAAGATAATGTTAAATATTGATTCATGCGTATAAACCAACGCACTTGCCAATATTCTTTAGCAAGCTTTTGTTTGGCATAATCTAGGGTGAAGGGCTTTTTGAGAAGTAATGATATCCAAGCAATAATGGTTAAAGTAATGTTGGCAAATAAATCAGCGTGAGAGTCGATCCAGGGCTGGTAATAAACAAAAATTGTGACAATAAAAAAAATAAAGAATAGCAGACTGCCCCAATCGAATAATAATTTTTTGCACAAACCTTGCTTATTGAGTAATACCAGTGCCACCAGTGCGCCTATTGCACCTAGGTGCAACGACAGTTGATCGTAGCCAAGAAATAGGAAAAATATGGCCCAGGGGACGAAAATTTTAATGAGAGATTTTGACATGGTAGGCTAAGTATATCCTAACTTACCTTAGTTATGTCGATACTCATGCACGGCATCAATAAGCGCTGCAACATGTTCAGGAGGAACGTCCGGCAGAATCCCATGTCCTAGATTAAATATATGGCCAGCACCTTGACCATAACGGGCCAAAATATCGTGTGCTTTTTTTCTGATTTGTTTGGGATTTGTATACAGTATGCATGGATCCATATTGCCCTGTAAGGCAACGCTGTCACCAATTTGTTGGCGAGCAGTACGAATATCTATTGTCCAATCAAGCCCTACGGCGTCGCAGCCACAGTGGGCAATATCTGTTAACCATTGCCCACCATTCTTGGTAAAAACAATGATAGGGACAATCTGATCGTTAGCCTGGCGATTGATGTGGGCAATAATGTGCTGCATGTATTGTAAGGAAAATTCACGGTAATCGTCACCCGTAAGAATCCCCCCCCACGTATCAAATAGCATAACAACTTGTACACCTGCAGCAATTTGTGCATTGATATAAGTGATAATTGATTGAGAGAGGATATCTAATAGTCGTTTTAAGATATGGGGTTCAGCGTAAAGCATTTTTTTTATTTTACTAAATGTCTTACTACTGCCACCTTCTATCATATAGCTGGCGATAGTCCATGGGCTGCCAGCAAAACCAATTAATGGAATCCGGTTATTTAATTCATGGCGCACTAAACGTACGGTATCCATGACATAAGCCAGATCGGTTTCTGGTTCGGGGATGGTTAATTTAGCTACGTCGTTGGCAGTTTGAATGGGTGATGAAAACTTAGGGCCTTCACCTTCAACAAAATGCAGGCCTAAACCCATAGCATCAGGAA
>JAESTO010000129.1 GCA_016763565.1 Gammaproteobacteria bacterium
ATCAGCATCAGCATGTGCCGCAAGCACACTAATATGCCTAACCATTGGCCGAGTTAATGCAGCAATAAAACGATAATCTTTTACTGAACGTTCAGATAATCTAGCATTAGCTAGCATCACTGGAATTTTTTTTGCCTGGCAAGTTGCCATAATATTTGGCCATAACTCAGTCTCTAATAGGATGACGGCTTGTGGCTTCACTCGAATTAAAAAACGCTTAACTGTATTGATCATGTCATAAGGCACATAATAATGCAGTACTTCATCGCCAAAAATATGCTGTACGCGCTGTGAACCCGTGATGGTCATAGTGGTGAGTGTAATGGCTAGTGTAGGGTATTTTTTTCTAATATTTTTTATGAGTGGTGTCGCAGCAACCACTTCACCAACGGAAACTGCATGTATCCACAAACCCTGTTGCCATTTTTTATCGACAGCCACATAACCAAAACGTTCTGACCAACGTTTGCGGTACTGAACATTATCCCGTGAGCGCCACAATAAGCGACATAAAATGATCGGGATCGCAGCATAAAAAAGCACGTTATACACATACCGTAATAGTCGTTCAAACCACGTATTCATGTCAGCTTACTTCCTGGTGTGTTATCATAAAGGGAATTTCTCATAAAATCTTATTCTACCATTATGCATGTATTTGGAAAAATTTTAGGCGGTATTTTTGGTTTTCTATTTTTAGGCATTTTTGGCGCTATTTTAGGTGCCATTATTGGTCATTTTTTTGATCGTGGCATGTCAACTAGTTTCATTCGTTTTACCAATAGAGGTAAAATTCAACAAGCCTTCTTCACCGCAGCTTTTTCAGTGATGGGCCATGTTGCTAAATCTGATGGGCGAGTCAGTGAGCAAGATATTGCTATTGCTCGCTCCATTATGCAGCATATGGGACTTGATGAGGCCGGGAAACACCGTGCCATTGCATTATTTACTGTTGGCAAACAGGCGAATTTTGAGCTTACATTAGCACTAGCGAAATTAAAACAAGCTTGCCATCATTCTTATTTATTACGTTTGTTTCTCGACATGCAAATACAAGCAGCTTATGCTGAAGGCCAACTCAGAGAGCAAAAAAAAGCATTACTACAATCAATTGCCCAGCAATTAAATTTCCCACCGATTAATTTTGCCGAAATTGAGCAACTTATTCGCGAGAAATATTATGGCTTTCAACAAGGCTACACGAACAACCAGCAAAGCTATCAAAATCGGCAAACCGTGGTTGAAGATGCGTATAAATTATTACATATTTCATCTTCGGCTAGTGATACAGAGGTTAAGCGCGCTTATCGTCGACAAATGAGCAAGCATCACCCTGACAAATTGGTGTCTAAAGGATTGCCTCCCGAAATGATTAAATTAGCAAATGAAAAAACACATCAAATTAAAAAAGCTTACGAGCAAATTTGTCGAGATAGAAACTTGTAGGGTACACCTGCTCATTTTATAGTAGTCTGCTATATCTATGTTAAATGCGTAGAGGCTTAGGCCTAATGCCCCTCCCCCTGCCTTGAATAAACAAATCGCACTCTTGCGGCAACGTGGCAAACCAGTTCGTAGGCAATCGTATCGGCGTAACTCGCCACGGTAGTAATGGGCAATCCTTCCCCCCATAGCGTAACGGGATCACCTTCCTTCACATTGTCATGTTTGCGTAAGTCAATGGTTAACATATCCATTGAGACGCATCCTATTAAGGGCACCGTTTGCTTGTTAACTAAAATAGGTGTGCCAACTTTTGCATGGCGTGGGTAACCATCACCATAACCAATGGCCACAACACCAACAGACATATCTTCAGGGCATATCCAGGTAGCGTTATAACCAACAGCATCACCTTTGCGTAAACGATGTATGGCTATAATACGTGATGTTAAGGTCATTACTGGGCGTAAATTAAAATGTTCTGCCTGTTCATTTACCATCGGTGAAATGCCATAGAGCATGATGCCGGGCCTTACCCAATCTTGATGCGTATGAGGGAATTTTATAATAGCGGCTGAGTTAGCTAAACTTTTCTCTCCCGGTAAATTTTCTGTGATCTTGTTAAAAATTTGTGTTTGTTTGTCTGTGATTGTTGATTTGGTTGCTTCGGCACTAGAAAAATGTGTTATCAAACAAATAGTCTTATCGACAGAATTACAATGTCTTAATGTATGATAAACATCCGCCACCTCATGCTCAGCGAACCCTAAGCGATGCATAGCTGAGTCAACCTTTAACCACACGCCCAAGGGTGTGGTTGTCGAAAAATTCTTTAATAAATTAAGCTGTGAATGTTTATGAATAATGACGTCGAATTGGTTGCTAGCAATAATAGCTAATTCATCGTAAGAATTAAACCCAGACATTAAAACAATACGTTGTTTAATGTCATGTTGACGCAACAATAAGGCCTCATCCAAACGAGCTACACCCAATGCATCAGCTGTTGATAACGCTTTAGCAATGGGCAATAAACCATGACCATAAGCATTCGCTTTAATCATTACCAAGGTGCGGCTAGTCGGTGCCAATTGTCGTACTTGTTGAAAGTTATGCTGCAAAGCATCTAGATTAATAGTTGCTTGAGGTGATATGAACGTCATAATAAGTAAGCGCTACTTTACAGTCTATCTTAAAAAGGCGTGTGTGCGGCCATGGGTTGTGGCACATCACCATAATGCTGCTCCAAATTATCGAATCGGCTAATAGAGCCATCAAATCTAAGCTCAAGTGTGCCAATCGGACCATTACGGTGTTTGCCAATAATCAATTCGGCAATATTTTTTTTAGTCGATTCTTTATCATAAACTTCTTCACGATATAAAAATAAAATTAAATCAGCATCTTGTTCAATGGAACCACTTTCACGGATATCAGACATAACCGGACGTCTATCTGCACGTTGTTCTAATGCACGATTGAGCTGTGACAAAGCAATCAGGGGCGTATTTAATTCTTTTGCCAAAGCTTTTAAGCCACGCGAAATTTCTGATACTTCATTGGTTCGATTTTCAGAGCTGCCTGGCACTTGCATCAATTGCAAATAGTCAACTACAATTAAAGCAACACCGCCGTATTGTTTAGCGACACGTCTTGAACGTGCTCTGATTTCAGCCGGGCTCAACGCAGCTGTATCATCAATCAATAAGTGTGTTTCTGAAAATTGGGCAAAAATGCTTGGAATACGTCGCCAATCTTCATCGCTTAATCTGCCGGTACGAATACTTTGCTGCTTCACGTGTCCTAATGACGATAGCATACGAATAGCCAGTGATTCAGCCGGCATTTCCATGGAGAACACTAATACTGCGCGCTTATCTTTTTTCTTGGCCAATTCTAACGCCGCGTTTTCTGCAATATTCATCGCAAAAGTGGTTTTACCCATGGAGGGTCTACCGGCAACAATAATTAAATCAGAGTTTTGCAATCCGGATGTTCTGTGATCTAAATCAGAAAATCCACTGCTTAAACCCGTTAAATTACCTTTAGTGCGTCGTAGCTCTTCAATTTTTTCGACAGCTTTGGCCATGACTACATTAATGTCAACCGGGCCAGCGCCACGAGAATTTTGATTGGCAATATTAAAAATTTTCTGCTCAGCAGCATCTAGTAATTCGGTGATGCCTTGCCCGTTGGGCTTAAACGCATTGCTGGCAATAGTATTTGCGATATGAATAAGTTGGCGCAAAATAGAACGCTCGCGAACAATGTCAGCATAGGCCACAATGTTAAGCGCACTCGGCGTATTATTAGCCAGCTCCATTAGATAAGCTTCATTACCAATCGCTTTTAGTTCACCACGCTGTTCCAAATCCGTTAACAAGGTAACATGATCGACAGGTTCATTGCGTGCACTAATAGCATGCATAGCACGGAAGATTAAGCGGTGCTCATGACGGTAAAAATCCGCCTCCTGAATACGATCGATAACATCATCCCAAACAATATTATCGATCATTAAACCGCCTAACACCGATTGCTCGGCTTCAATAGAATGCGGTGGTATTTTTAAGTCATTGAGATCTTGTTTCACCATAAAAGCAGTTTATACTTTCTCGCTCGCAGTAACGACAATTTTTAGGGTGATAGTCACATCGGCATGTAAACAAATTTTGATGTCATAATCTCCGACATCATGTAAGGTGCCATTAG
>JAESTO010000130.1 GCA_016763565.1 Gammaproteobacteria bacterium
ATGAACAGTTTGACTATTGCTTAAATTTCGCTAATAGTGGTGATAGTGTCATTGTGAATGATGATATCACTTTGAGCGATACTTACACTCTCATGGGTTGGTTCAAAACAATTGCATCGGATAGCGCTAAAATCTTATTAGCCGCAGTAGATAGCACCGATGATACGAAGCAGGCTGCTTTGATCGAATTAGCGGTGGATGGGACCTTACATTATATCCATCGTGTACCCATGGGTACTGGCGGGGGTAGTGAGGTTGGCTCGACAGCAAGCTATGCCGATAACAATTGGTACCATTTTGCGGCAGTCAAAAATACCAGCACGGGTATGACGCTTTATGTTGATGGTAGTGCGCAACCGATCGTACTTGATATCACCTCAATAAATGCCGACGTTAAATTCGTCATCGGTAAATTAAGCGTTAACAATGACAGCAAAGCATTTGTTGGCCAACTTGCACGCTTTCGTGTGTATGATCGTGATTTATCCCTTCAAGAAATAGCACAAACGATGCAATCTGATCGCTCAGGGTTAGTCTTACATTGGCCACTGGATCAAACAACAGGGAATCAAATACTAGATAGTTCCGGCAACAAAGAACATGCCACGGTCATCGGCACGCAAGTGGTTGCTGATGCCACCTTTGGCAGCTGTTTAAGCTTTAATGGGACGTTGAGTGATTATGTAATAACATATCCACTCGGCAATTTTCCCAGCCATGCAATCACAGTCAGCTGTTGGGTGAAATCAACAAATACCAGTAAGGCAGGAGCACCCTTGTCGTATAATAAAATAGGCGATGATAATGCTGTTTTGTTATACGATATTCGGAACCTAGCACCTGTCATCCTGTCTACGCCTTATAACACGACTATTGCCTTTAATGGTGGTATTTGGCACCATATTTCTCTCACCTGGCGGAGCGGTGATGGCCAAACGGTTCTTTACAAAAATGGCAAACAAGTAAGTACGGCAATAAAAGCACAGGGCTTATTACTACCGGATGGAGGTGCATTAATATTAGGGCACGATCAGGATGCGCCAGGTGTCGTAGATGATGCTACGCAAGCCTTAGAGGGCCAAATGGCCCATGTGCGTATTTATGATCGCGCATTATCGCCCCTGTCAATTCAGGAGATGTACCACGAAGATTTAAGCGGTTTAATGCTTCATTTACCATTCAATAGCATCATCAATAATACCGTGGTTGATCATGCCCCTTATTCGCATGTGATGACGATAGCCGGCACCTTAAGCCTTAGCGAAAATGATGTTTTAGGCAACAGTATTCATTTTCCTGGCAATACACAAGATTATATTTCATTACCCAACCTAGATGATTTTCCTAGCCAGGCAGTGACGATGAGCTGTTGGCTAAAAAGCAGTGCTACAAATGCCGGCACCATTTTTTCCTATGTGACAAACACAACGGTATTCATAAAAACACTCGTACTGACTGATTTGACGAATTTATCCCTTAGTGTTAATGACACGGCAAGTACAGTAAGCAATGTGAGTTGCAATGATGGTGCTTGGCACCATATCGCGGTAAGTTGGCAAAACAGTGATGGTAAAGCGTTGTTCTATAAAGACGGTGTACTGATGCATAGTGCGACGATTGGCATGGGCCAAATATTGCTTGCAGGGGGCACATTAATGATTGGTGAAGAGCAAGACAGTGTCGGCGATGAGTTAGATGTCAACGAAGCATTGGAAGGAGAATTAGCGCACATTCGTTTTCATCGTCGAGTGCTCTCCGTCGAAGAGATACGCCAACAAATACGTAATGATATCACCGGCTTACTAACCCACATAGATTTTGGTCGAGTAACCACCGACAGCATGATCGATAGCGTGGCCGATTTATCCGGTAATAATAATCAAGCCATCGTCTATGGCGCCAGTGAAGACCAAGATGAGCGCTTAGGTGCCTGTTTAGCGTTTAATGGCATCGATAATTATGTGCAGTTGGCTAATGATACCCATGATTACACGCAAGGGATCACGGTAAATGCTTGGGTGCATTACGCAAGTTTCAACGAATGGTCACGTTTAATAGACATGGGTAACGGCGAAGTCAGTGACAATATTACCCTAGGTAATCAATCGATCAAAGGGGCATTGTTTTTTGATAGTTATCAACAAGGTTTGGCTTCTCGGATCACACAGCATCATAGTTTATCGCCACTAGAGTGGATACACGTGGCCATCACCGTCGATAAGACCGATAACGGTTGTTTATACGTCAATGGAACATTGATCCAGAACAGTGCCGTGGCCCATCCGCAACGCTTACGCCGCTTAGCAAATTATGTCGGGCGCAGTCATCGTGAAAGCGATGGCTATTTCTTCGGAAAAATAGCTAATCTACAACTGTATAATCGTGCGTTGAGCGAAAAAGACATCGTCAACACGATACAAACAAAATTTACGGGCAAGGTGTTGGACCTGCCGTTAGATACCTTATCTGGCGCTGCCAATATCATCCGCGATATGTCGGGCAGTCATTGTGTCGGCTTTATTACCGGTAGCCCAACGCCAGTGATCTCCGATGCAACATTTGCACATTGTATCGATTTTAACGGGAGTACGGATTCTATCATTTTGGGTGATGTCAGTGTTGCACAACGTTTGGTGAAACGTGCCTTGACTATCACAGTTTGGGTGAAGATGGATCTTCCGAATGTTAAACAAGGTATTGTCAGTGTGCTACAAGACAGTGCCGGTACAAAAATAGGATGGTATCTAGGCAGTAATAACAATGTATTTGAGTTTGCTGTTTCAACGGAGGGTTCAGGAATGACCTTAACCACGATTACCAGTGCATCAGTGAACACAAACACGTGGTATCACGTAACGGGTGTTTACGACGGCAACGCGATGCGTTTATACGTCGATGGCCAATTACAAACGTCATCATTACTCCAGTCGGATGACATATATTACCCCACGACAGCAGAATTTGTGATTGGGGCTTATAAAGATGATACCCAAACGTATTATTTTAACGGAAAGATGACGAGGCTATGCCTCCATAATCGTGAGCTCAACGAACAAGACATCATCCGCACGATGAACGCGGATAAAAAAAATGCGCTTACGGCGACATCGAGTTATCATCATGTTCATTTTAAATTGTAAAAGGAGAAAAAGCGATGAGCGATAGTAATTTATTATTACATCTGCCTCTAAATGGCGTAAACAGCAGTAACCAAGTGGTAGATTTATCCGGCAATGACCACCACGGTACGGCGATGAATAGTCCATCTTTAGGGACCGATGCTATTTTTGGTAACACCTTGGATTTCAATGGTTCGCTCCAGTATGTAGAGGTGCCCCACGATGCGAGTTTTAACGTCACACAACTCACCTTATGCGCATGGATTAACATCAGCACCCACAGTCTGTGGCGAGGGATCATCACCAGCGGAAA
>JAESTO010000131.1 GCA_016763565.1 Gammaproteobacteria bacterium
CACCGGCAACCGCTAATTTACTTTTGGGTGTCGCCGTACCCACACCCATGTGGCCACTGCTATCAACCCGTACCTGTTCTACATTATTGGTAACAATCGCTAATTCATCACTGGCTGGCGAGTGTAAACCGGTATCATCATCACCAATCGCTAAAGCAATGCTCGGTGCCGTAGCACCAATACCTACAGGGCCTTCAACTAACAAACCATTACTTGGCGCTGAGGTCACACCCGCTAAACTGCTACCAACGGCTAAGCCACCGGCAACATCTAATGTGTTTTTAGGTGTCGCCGTACCGATACCCACATGACCACTGCTATCAACACGTACCCGTTCTACATTATTGGTAACAATCGCTAATTCATCACTGGCTGGCGAGTTCAAACCGGTATCATCATCACCAATCGCTAAAGCAATCACCGGATTAGCCGTCGCTATACCCACCTTAGCATTATTTTTCACAATAAATGAGGTGATGCTATTGGCTTGATCATCAATACGTAACGCATCGCCGGTGCCAGATTTATTCACATGTAATTTAGCGGTGGGTGTATCCGTGCCAATAGCCACAGTGCCTTCAACTAATAAGCCATCATTAGGCGCTCCTTCGGTACCTGCGTAAGTGCGACCAATCGTTGCACTGCCAGCGACATCCAATGCATTTTGCGGCGTCGCGGTCGCAATACCCACACGTTGATCGACAACAATATTTTCCTCTACATGCAAAGCATCATGAATTTCGACTGCACCAGACGTATGGCCGGAGTCCAGGTAACCCTCAACGGTAATGCGATCAGTATCGACACTGCCCAACATCACATTGCCGAGATGCAAATCTATTTGGCTTTGTGTTGTAGTACCGGTAACATTTAAGTTACCTAAAATTGTCACATCTTGCTCAACCATCATTGTATTTTTTACGGTTAAGTCATCGGCTTGCGTATGACCAGCAATCGTTAACGTACTACCATTATGGGTTAAATCGGTTCCTATGCCGACGCTACCATCATTCTGTACAACAACTGCGGTAGTGTTATTGCCTTGATTATCAACGCGAATGACATCATCGCCATTATTGGCCTGATTTATATGTAACTGGGCATGCGGCGTCGGTGTATTAACACCAATATTGCCGCTGCTTTGTTCAATAAAAAATCGGCTATCGCCATTGTTTTCAATATTGAATCCCGCATTATTCATGCTAGGGTTACTAGCAGGAACCACTGGGTTTTGATTAATACGCCAATTAAAATCAGTATTACTGTATAAATCAAGGGTGTTTTTCTCTGCACCGTGACTGGTAATTTTAATAGGTTGATCGCTGCCCACTTGTTTTTCAATGCCATCATCATTAGCATTGAGTGATGAATCAATCAAATTTTCAAAATCCGATTGCGTAGGTCTATCACCATTTTCAAATGCACTTTTAATCGTTGTTCTTGTCACTTTAGCCATTACATTAACTCCTTCCTTGTCAAAGTTGTCACACTCTTTTTTTAATTCAAATTAAGTTCATGATCACAATAACTGGGATCACCTAAATTCACTGCAAAATCATCACCGATAATCATTTTTCCTATAGCGTTATCACTAAAGCTAGTTAATACTTCCGCAAATTGCAATAGACTAATGACATTAATTGCAGCCGCATCTAATGCAATCGGATCTGTTAGGTTCTGTGCTAATTTCTCAAGCCATGTCTTATAAGCAATGTCAAAATAGCGCATAGCGGTTTTATCAAACCAATAAATATTGACGGTTAAATGTGCCGGTGTTTCGGCAACAACAACATCTTCAACCAACTGTCTAAATTCAGCATTAACAAACCGCCCTAACCATTGTGGAAAAACAAAACTTACTTGGAACGAATAAGGGTCGTGTACATGGGCAACATGCACCCAGTCACCCGTGCTCGCCAAGGTGAATTGCTTATCGATAATAAAACTGTCCTCTGTGATTGCCAATACGTTATAAATACCATCATAATAGACACTATTAATAATTTCGACAGCATCATCTACTTGTAAACGGTGATTAAGCGATTCGCAACTAACATGTCCTGAACTATCACCGGCCAAAACTAAAGCCGTTATTTCATGACTAAAGCTTAACAAGGCATTATTTATATCGGGTGCAGTATTACGCGGACGTAGTAAAATATTTTCTAATAAAAAGAAACCTTCGCGCTCAACATCATCACAGCCTAAAAATCCACGCTCCGCATCAATATCTAATAAAGCAGCAATGCGTTTTTTCAAACCTGACACAGCGTTAGTATTCCAAACGTGATCATCGTTGGCATAATTACTTGCCAAACCACGCGTCGCACTTAACTGTGGATAATTCTCTAAAAATTTTGCTAGCGCCTGCACATAAGCTTGGCTATTTTTTTCATAAGTGAGCAAAGACGCATCGGTAAATTGTTCGCCATGTCTTGCTAATAAATGTTCTAAAATACGCCGACTCCGTGCCCAACGATTATCATCGTCATCTTGTTCTGTGAGAACCTGCAACTCGGCTCGATAGTCCTCAGGGGAACCTATCACTATTTTATTGCGATTCAATGCATCACGCAAAGGTTGTGAAACATAACTGCGCCCTAATAATGCTTCATCATGCTGATTAACTGCCAGTAAATATTTTGCCTGATTGTATTGCGCTAAATAATTAGCAATAACTTGTTCGAATAAAGACAAATAAGCCTGCAACTGTAATGCCTGTGCTTTACGTTGGTTCGTTGCTGATGCCGGCAAACCTAATTCACCCACACCATAGTTACTGGGTAATAAATTTTGTAAAGGTTGATACGTTAATAATTCACGGTGAGTGCCTTGTGGCACAACAACATCATCGTTGACTAATGTTTTGGGCAAAATACTTGCTTTTAGCACTTGATATTTTTCAGCAACAACGAAGGGCTCAAATTTTACTTGAATACCCTTCTTGGATAATGTCACATCGCCATTTAATATATCGTCACTATTTAGCAAAGCTTTTAGCTGCGGTGCGCAATTTTCATCTAAACGCAAACTCCACGCATCGTTAGGGTTCGCATTTTTGTCACTGGTTAATTTAATATCAACAACATGCTTAACGCCAGGTAGCGCTAAAATAACAGAAACCAAATCGGAAACCCGCAACACTGTTTTCTTATCAAATTTTTCTAAAGCCGCATCCTCAATAAAACCGTGTTCTAATAATGGTCCTTCAAATATTTCATCGACCAACAAACCTTGTTGTAAACGTTCAGCTAACGTATGAAATCGCATTGATGGCGTAATGAAATTTTCCAGTTCAAAATTGATTTGTGCTAATAGTTCATTCGCATCAAAACCTTCTTTAATTTCAATGTCGGCTTGCACACTGACAACTTCTGCTGCTAACACACGAATATTATGGAAATCTTCAGACAAGCTGCGATGTTGATTTAATGTCTCTCTAACCTCAGCAATCAATTGTTCATCTGTTTTTTCACTTTCCTCTTCACGTTCTAATAAGACGTCATAGATACCACCTAAGCTTAATTGCTGCGTGCGCTTGTGTTCAGAATAACCCAACGTATGCTGATCAATATCATAATAAATATTCGGTGCATAATCTGTGACTTGTTGCATCCAAGCATTTTTAATATCGACATTATCGATAATGATTTTTCGATAATCATTAAGGGTTAAGGGTTCTGCACTTAAAATTTCGCGCGACGTAAAAAATTGCTTAATTGGTTTTTCTTCACGACCATAAGCCAACAAATCTGTAATATCAAATGTCAAACGGTAACTTAAATCCATTATTTGGCCGATTAAGGCTTCCATAATGGTGATGCCTGGACCCGAAATGTTGTAGTCCGTCCAAATGCTGGCAGATATTTTTTGTAATAAAGCAAGACTCTCTTGCTGTAAAACCTCAAAATTCAAACCGGGATATTTGGCGGTTAATTCCGAAGCACTAAGTTGTTGTTCTGGCATAATAATATTCCCAATTAGATAGCAAAATTCATTTTCAATTGCGCAACTTCATGCTGTAATTCAGCAATTTCTTGCGCTTGTTCTTTTTCGGCTTCGATTAACAAAGCAACTAATTTATCGTAAGCAACTGAGCGAAAACCCTTTTCATCGACAAAGACGACCTCAGGCAAAACTTTTTCCACTTGCTGCGCAATAAAACCTATTTCTTGTTGTTGAGCAAAGTTATGCTCGACAAGATAGGCCTCTTTCCATTCAAAACGCACACCTTCTAGCTTTAATACGGTATCTAATGCTTGACTAATAGGCTTGATCGTTTTCTTAAAACGAAAGTCAGAATTTCTCCCATCATTTAAGCTAAATTTCGGCAGTTTTAACGTCGAAGGAATAGTGACACTGTTAGGAATACTAACCGACTCAAAGCCAATTCTTTTACCAAAACTAACAAAAGGTATTTTATTAATTAAGCTGGCAATAGGGTTGATAATATCCGCAATACGTTTGAGAAACGTATTGACTATCGTATTTAACACGCCGATGATAGCGTTAATAGGTGCCTCTAATAAGTCAAAGAAAGCAGTGATTTGACAAAGTATCGTATTGAGGAAATCAATCATCATATTGACACCATCTAAAATAAGGGTAAATATGCCATGAATGACTTCCATAATTATATCAATGATGACACAAAACATCTGCTTAGTAAAACAATACAGCCCCGTCACAACAGCCTCGCCTACTTTGATAGCAAACATGGATTTTTCCCAAATACCTCTCAGTGTTTTATTGATATCCTTAATGGCTTTCACTACCATAGTGGTATAAGAAAAGCGCTCGCGATCGGCTAAACGCATTAAGGCTTCCATTTGATTATGAATTTTCAATTCACCATTGCCGGTCGAGCGCTGCAAAATACCGTAACCTCCCTGTAATTGAGAAGAAAACCGCCGAGTAAATACGAGCACTTGAAAGGCTAATTCATCTTCGATGCTACCAATACGCTCACTGGTTATACCACTAGCTTTATGACCAATACGTAGCAACAAATCATTGGGTACACGTGCAAAAACGGTTGCAAATAATGCGAGATATTCTTTAAGCTCAATCGGTCGAAAATGCAGTTGAGAAGAATGTCGTAATACACTAAAGATTTAATTTTTGCCGCTGTCAAA
>JAESTO010000132.1 GCA_016763565.1 Gammaproteobacteria bacterium
GCACTCCATTAATTCTGCTAAATAACTCTCACTCGGTAAAGTCAGTAACAACGCCAAGAAATTTTTATCCAAGGATTCATTGGTTAACAAGTTTTTAAAGATATTTATAAATGCATTATCTACTAGCAATGTTTGTTGTTGTTGCACAGCTAAAATTAATACTTGTAATTGCCCAATAGCTAATAACTGTCCTGCTTCCCAACGTACGAAATCGTCATTATCATGCATTAATAACGTTTTTAATTGTTGATCCGTATAGGGGTAATTCAATTTAACAGGTGCTGACAAGCCACGCAACAACGAAGGTATGGGTTTGTATGGCACATCAATAAAAACAAATTTTTGTTGCTGTGCCGTCACATCCAAGACATGAACTATTTTAGCTTGATGATGATCGCCCAATAATTGCGTTGACAATTCATGACCAGATTGATCTAATAACGCAAGCTTTAACGGAATATGTAATGGATGTTTTTCATTTTGGCCAGGCGTCGCTGGTGTATGTTGAGTAATGGTTAAGGTATAGGTTTTACTTTTGCTATTATATTCATCAGTAACCTGTAGTACGGGTGTGCCAGCTTGGCTATACCATAATGTAAACTGGGACAAATCAAGACCACTCACTTCTTGCATCACATCAACAAAATCATCAGTTGTTGCGGTATTACTATCAAAACGTGAAAAATATACATCCGTTGCTTGACGAAATTTTTCTGCCCCCAATAAAGTATGCAACATACGAATAATTTCTGCACCTTTCTCGTAAATAGTTAACGTGTAAAAATTATTAATTTCGATATAAGAAGATGGGCGAACAGGATGTGACATGGGTCCAGCATCTTCTTTGAACTGCATATTACGCAAAAAATTTATGTCAGCAATACGTTTCACCGCAGGCGATGTCATATCAGCACTAAAGGTTTGGTCACGAAATACTGTAAAACCTTCTTTTAAGCTTAATTGGAACCAATCACGGCAGCCAACACGATTGCCCGACCAATTATGAAAATATTCGTGAGCAACAACACCTTGTACACGAGCAAAGTCAGCATCAGTTTCTGTTTGTGGATTTGCTAATACACAGGCGGTATTGAAAATATTTAAGCCTTTATTTTCCATCGCACCCATATTAAAATCAGCTACAGCAACTGTCATAAAAATATCGAGGTCATACTCACGCCCATAACATTGCTCATCCCAACGCATCGCCTGCTGCAGGCTTTTCATTGCAAGTGCACATTTAGCTAAATTTCCGGGTTCAACAAATAATTTCAAGGTGATTTCACGTCCAGATTGCGTAATAAACCTATCTTGCAAACATACTAATTTTCCAGCAACTAAGGCAAATAAATGCCCCGCTTTTTTAAAGGGATCATGCCATTTAACCCAGTGACGATTATCACTACTCTCACCCGCATCCACTAAGTTGCCATTCGATAATAATACGGGATAATGATCTTTATCCGCAATAATTGTCGTGGTGAAAATTGCCAAATTATCAGGGCGATCAATAAAATAAGTGATCTTACGGAAGCCTTGCGCTTCACATTGTGAACAAAAATCACCGCTAGATTTATATAAGCCTTCAAGTGAAGTGTTCTCTTGCGGTTTAATATGCACCTCTATGTCCAGTTGGAAATTTTTCCCAGGATGATGGATGGTTAAATATTCTTCATCCAGTTGATAATCCTCATTTGATAATAATTGACCATTTAAGCTAATTGCTTGCAATTGCAGTTCACGTCCATTAAGCACCAAGGGTAGTTGTCCATCATGATCGTTGGCATTAAGGTGTAATTGTGATTTTACTTTAGTGACGGTTTCACCTAATTCAACAATTAAGTCCATGGTATGAAGATGATAATCAGCCGGTTGATAATCGTTTAAATAAGTCGTGAGTGGTTGTTGTGCTGTCATAATATTACTATTTATATCAAAGTCTCGCTCGATTACGGCTGAGACTTTTTTCTGTTTAATTTCGCTACCTGCGAACTAAATTCACATTTGCGGTTAAAGAAAGAGGCGTGCTCGCTCACGCTCAAGGCATACTTATCGGCAACGCATTAGCCGTATTCAACTACCGATTCTAGAATAATAAACTCTCCATAAAAAAGAGAGTCTCTATTATTTTTTATTCAACTGAGCGCTTGATTCAAGAG
Source organism: Gammaproteobacteria bacterium (assembly GCA_016763565.1). Next base: position 2,160 of record JAESTO010000132.1, read on the forward strand.
TAGCAGGAGTGAAATACATTAGGTATATTCTCAACAAGAAGAATTGCTCTCAACACTCCCATTACTCTATCTTAGCATACGCACAATCGCTCAGGAAAAATAAAATTTCTCGAAAGTGATTATAGTACACTTCATTGTTTTTTCAAAAACAATGCGTCTATTCATTATTTTACTAGTGAGTAATGCCTTGCAAATACTGAATATTCAACTGAATACTACGACGATTATTAAATTCATTAATATCAAGATGATAAGCAATATGTATTTTTTGACAATGGTGATTAGGCCACTGCTCAACGTCAATATAAAAAGCGATAGCATCAATAATGGTTTCTTGGTAGCGCAAGAGTAATTTCAAATGTTGCTGACCCACTAAACGTTGTTCAATAATATCAAATACCCCATCAAATAAGGGGGTAGGAAATGATTGCCCCCAGGGGCCTGATTCACTGAGTAATTCGCTAAATGGCAATTTAAAATTATCTATGGTTAGCTGTCCATCACTATAAAGAATATTCTGTAGCTGATCAGCATGAAGTTCTTCACTGACAATATCAGCAAATACTTGACGAAATTGCTGGTAATTTTTTTTCGGCAAACTTAAGCCTGCGGCCATGGCATGACCGCCAAATTTACTGAGTAAATGTGGATGTCTGGTCGCTAATTTATCCAATATATCACGTATATGTAGGCCTTTAATAGAACGTGCGGAACCTTTTAGCTCTTGATCATTAGCTACAGCAAAAGCAATCACTGGTCGATAATATTTTTCTTTAATGCGCGAAGCTAAAATACCGATCACGCCTTGATGCCACGATTCATCAAATAAACATAAACCCATTGGCATATTATCAGAAGCCAGATGCAGTTTGTTAATAATTGCTAGCGCTTGTTGACACATATTAGTTTCAATATCACGCCGCTCAATATTTAGCGTATTTAATTGTTGGGCTAAGGACTTAGCTTTTTGTAGGTTATCAGTTAACAAGCATTCAATACCCAACGACATATCATCTAAACGCCCTGCTGCATTAAGGCGTGGACCTACAGCAAAGCCTAAATCACTGGCTTGCAAATTATGTTGTTGTCGTTTGGCAATATTAATCAACGCTTGAATACCAGGACGACACTGACCAATACGAATACGCTGTAGCCCCTGATGCACTAGAATGCGATTGTTTTGATCCAGTGGCACAACATCCGCTACAGTACCTAATGCCACCAAATCTAAAAATTGTGCCATATTTGGTTCAGCAAGTTGCCGCTCAGCAAACCAATTTTTTTCACGTAATAAACTACGCAATGCTAACATCACATAAAATATCACCCCCACGCCTGCTAAATTTTTACTCGGAAATTGATCGCCATGCTGGTTAGGATTAACAATACTATCAGCATCAGGTAATATTTTTCCTGGTAAATGATGATCGGTAATCAAAACCTTAATACCGTATCCTTTTGCAGCAACAACGCCCTCCACACTGGCAATCCCATTATCTACAGTAATAATTAAATCGGGTTGTTGCTTTGCAGCGACGGCTACTATTTCAGGTGTTAAACCATAACCATAAGTGAAACGATTAGGTACTAAATAGCTAACTTTTTTTGCTGAAAATGCGCGTAAAGCTAATACTGCCAAGGTGACGCTGGTAGCACCATCCGCATCAAAATCACCAATCAACATAATGTGTTGTTGTTGTTGTAAACTTTTCCACAATAACTGTGTAGCATTTGTTATACCTTGTAATTGATGATAAGGTAATAGTGATGATAATTTTTTTGTTAATTGTTCATTTGAAGTAATACCCCGCGCACTATAAATCTGCTGCAGTAGCGGATGTAAAGCACTAAGTTCGGTTGAGATGGATGCGCTAGGATAATTTTTTATTTGCTGATTCATGGCTTATTAAATTAACTACGGTTTTTGTGAAAACAAATGCATACGTAAACGGCGAAAACTAGTGGCGTCAACACTGTCAGGAAAAATTACCACACTAATTTTTTTCTTGCGGTTTTCAGTACTTACACATTGCAGATGTAAAATAATTAGCATACGGCTACACACGCTATCATGTTGTAATTGACCATGAAAGCTCTCACCACTCCGGTTTGACCAATGCCATTGTTGGTTATTATCTAGCCAAATTTTGATAATGCTTTTGGCAGAATAATGTTGCACATGCCTATAAACCATTTGTACAAAACTACCCATTAAAAAAACAGCCATACAAAGTTTTGCCCACCAAATGAACGAGGCGGTCAATAGTGCCATCACCGCAATAAGATGAGCGAAAAAAATAATGCTTAATAGGTATTTTGAAGGGTGTAAATCAAATTGCATGATCATTAATCACTGTCACAATATCTTGTAATTTAGCATCTGGCTGCTTGTTTTTAATCACTAACCAATCCCAAAGCTGTGGATCTTCACACTGCAATAATTTAAAAAATTGCTGTTGTTGCTCAAAAGCTAAGTGAGTATAATGTTGTTCAAGAAATAGGAACAAAATATCTTCCACTTCTTTCATACCGCGTCGACACAAGAAACGTAAGCGGGCTAGATTGTCGTTATGATTCATTGTTTTCTGCTATTGGTAAAATAATTTTAAATGTTGCCCCTTGCGAAGAAGTATTATCCAATATTAATTGTCCTCGGTGTGTTTCAACAATAGAACGACTGATGGCCAACCCCATACCCATACCTTCCTCTTTAGTTGTAAAAAATTGATCGAAAACCTTAAGTTTTACTTTGGCACTGATGCCTGGTCCCGTATCTGCTACTAATAAAAAAACGGATTTTTTGTCAAGTGACAAAACTGTCGTTAAGGTGATACAGCGTCTGTTTTTTGCAAGTTTATCTACGGCATCAATCGCATTTTTAATTAAATTAATGATAACCTGTTTTAATTGAATAGTGTCAACAATAATGGTCATTGGATCATTGGCTAATTGCCAATTGATCTGTATTGCCTTGCCTTTGATTTCGGCACTCAGCAACTCTACAGAATCTTTCGCTAAGGTATTAACATCTAAACAGCTAACCTGTAGCTTTCCTTTCGCTAAAAAGTCACGTAAATGTTGAATAATATCTGCCGCACGACTAGCCTCATTGGCGGCTCTTTTTAATCCAGCTACAATAACATTTTCATCAGAGTCTTGTTCTTTAACCAAATGCTTAATACAACTGTTAACATAATTTTTCACTGCTGTCAGTGGTTGATTTAATTCACGGGCAATACCCGTTGCCATTTCACCCATTAAATTTATTCGCGATACATGCGCCATTTCTAATTGATGTTCGCGGCGCAATTTCTCCACTTCCTTGATGCGTAATTTCTCTTCTGCTGCAATTAAGTCGGTAATATCCGTACTCACACCCACCCAATTAATAACCTCACCGGCATCATTTTTAATTGGCGTTTCAACATAAGAAACAGTGCGATAACTACCATTAGGCGCACGGATACGGCACGTTCCTTTTTGTATCTCTTGCTGCTGATATTTAGCCATTAATTTAGGCAGATCATCGGGATGTATCACCTGGTTCCAGGCATGCCCTAAAGACTCATCTGGCGAAAATCCGGTCAGGTCTTGCCATGTTTTGTTAATGAATAATGCCTGTCCATTTGGCTTGTTAAGCCAGATAGCATGAGGAATAGATTCAATTAACGTACGATAAAATTTTTCTTTTGCGGCCAATTCTTCGGTACGCTCAATGACTTTTTGCTCTAATTCATCGCGCGCTTGCCGTAATTCATTTTCAGCTTTTTTACGTTCAGTAATATCACGCCATACCGTACGTGTCTCAATGACTGAGCCTGATTCATTTAACACCGGCGTTTCATTTAAACTGACATCTAATTTACCACCATCTTTATACAATAACTGCAATTCAAAATCTTTGATAGCACCGTAACCCAATAAATGTTGGTACGCTGCACGCGCATTTTTGCGAGAATCAGCATGATACATATCAAACAATGATTTTCCGACCACTTCTTCTTTTACATAACCTAATTTTTTTAATAACGTTTGATTGCAACGAATGATTTTTGTTGTTTTAACATCCACGGACACATACATATCGGGCGCATGATGGTATAAGTCCTTATAACGTGCCTCTGATTCCAACAGTTTATCTTCTATCTGTTTACGTTCGGTCACATCACGAGCGATCATCAATACACTATTAGTTTCCGTCTGTTGTTTAACAGGGATAACATAATTAATCCAAGAACGTGTTACGCCATTAGCCGTTGTATCAGCATCATAGGTTGCCATTTTTCCAGTCGTAATTGATTCATGCATAGCACGTTTCATATGCATGCCCTGTTCTGCTGAAACAAAGCTAAAAATTATTGTGCCAATAACCTCATGAACTTTACATTCAGGTGAGGCCTGATTAACATTAAGAATTTGACCATTTGTAGCAACTTCTAAAATAACACCAGAAGTATTTTCCCACAAAATTTGCCATAAAATGGCTAAGTCAGCAGTTGCTAATGTGTCAATATGTGTTTTTTTCATAATAATGCCTCCTAACCAAAATAAGGCCATCCAAATGAATCAGACTGTCGTGATTATTCATTGTGTACTGGCTATTGGCAAGCTGATTTTAAATGTTGTCCCCTGCGCAGAGGTATCTTCCAATATCAATTGCCCTCGGTGTATTTCAACAATAGAGCGACTGATAGCCAGCCCCATGCCCATACCCTCCTTTTTAGTTGTAAAAAACTGATCAAAAATTTTAAATTTCGCTTCGGAACTGATGCCAGAGCCAGTATCGGTTACCAGTAGAAAAACAGTTTTTTTGTCTAGTGACAAAGCTGTCGTTAAAGTGATACAACGTCGGTTTTCTGCAAATCCCTCTACGGCGTCAATCGCATTTTTAATTAAATTAACGATGACTTGTTTTAATTGAATAGTGTCAACGATAATCATTGTCGCATCATGTACTAGTTGCCAATTAATCTGTATCGCCTTTTCTTTGATTTCCGCACTCAGCAATTCTACAGAATCGTTCACTAAAATATTAACATCTAAACAACTCACCTGTAATTTCCCTTTCGTCAAAAAATCACGCAGATGTTGTATAATATCTGCCGCACAACTCGCTTCATTGGCGGCCTTTTTTAATTTGGTAACAACCATACTTTTATCTGAGTTTTGTTCTTTGATTAAACGCCTAATGCAGCCGTTAATGTAATTATTCACTGCTGTCAGTGGTTGATTTAATTCATGGGCAATACCGGTTGCCATTTCCCCCATTAAATTTATTCGCGATACATGCGCCATCTCTAATTGGTGTTCGCGACGCAATTTTTCCACTTCCTTGATACGTAATTTTTCTTCCGCGGCTATTAAGTCGGTAATATCCGTA
>JAESTO010000133.1 GCA_016763565.1 Gammaproteobacteria bacterium
CCTTACAGCTCTTATCACTCAATGTCCCTAATAAAAATAATCATCAAAAAACTATATCGCATTCATAATAAATCTTTATGCAAGGAAACCACTATGCCAACTAACCCACCACAAGAAAGCAAACACTTCAGTGAGAAGGTAAACGTGTTCAATACCACGCCAACCGCTCATTACCATCTAACCATAACTGATGTATTACTTACCAAATTTAGACAACGCGTTAGCACTCATCCTAAACAATTCACGCACATCACCAGTCTGGACTTGTCGCTTTGCAAAGACATGATCCTGATATTCATTTGTCATAATGTCTCCCTTATTATTATCAATCAAAAAGCGTTATTAATAAGGTCTAATCGATTGCTGAAGCTGCTTGTATTTTGTCAGCTTTTATTCGCTCAAAAATTTCTTGGCGGTGAACAGAAATTTCTTTGGGGGCTTTAAGACCTAAGCGCACTTGATTCTCACGAATATTTATAGTTATATTTTTTTCTGAATTATCAAAATCATTGCCTATTACAATTTTTTGGCCAGGGTAACGGGTCAGAACCAACATATTTATCGTCCACCCTTATAGTCTAAGACTCTTAGCATTATCTGCAACAGACAAAACTGTCATACATCTGCCAACAAGTAGCCAAAAAATTATTTTAACGTATTTTTTACCCATCATAAAGAAATTAAGTTACATACAATTTCGAATTCAACCTATTAGATGGGTAATAACGCATCTAATAACCACAATGATATCAGACGCCTTGTTCATGCCTATATTACTACAGGCACAAATAGCTGTTAAAGCAAACACGCATAAACCGATACCCTATACTCAATCAACGCTTAGCTATGTCATAGCTTATCTTTTCAAGGGTATACGACTGAAGCAATCCCTATATCTACCTACTCTTTATTCTTAAACTGCAAGCGATACAACTCGGCATAATGGCCTTGCTGTGCTAATAATTGTTGGTGATTGCCAGTTTCTATAATACGGCCTTTATCCATTACCATAATCGTATCAGCATTTTCTATGGTTGATAAACGATGGGCAATAACTAAGGTGGTACGCTCTTTCATTAAGGCATCTAATGCCTTTTGGATATAACGTTCTGCAACCGTATCTAATGATGATGTGGCTTCATCAAGAATTAATATTGGTGCATTTTTGAGGATAGCTCTAGCAATGGCTAAGCGTTGGCGTTGTCCACCCGATAACAACACACCATTTTCACCAACAACTGTATTCAATCCGTTTGGTAAATTTTCGACAAATTCTTTGGCATGTGCTCGGGTTAATGCTTGCCAGATAGCTTCTTCAGACACCTTGCTTAAACAGCCATAAGCAATATTATGCGTGACGGTGTCGTTAAATAATGTCACCTGCTGTGAAACCAACGCTATTTGATCGCGCAAGCTAGCCAATGTCAACGTTTGAATATTAATATCGTCAATATAAATTTCACCTTGCGAAACATCATAGAAACGTGATAATAAACTCACTAAAGTTGATTTTCCACTACCGGAGTGACCTACTAATGCTAACATCTTCCCCGACTTCAAGGTAAATTAATATCATGCAATACTGTTTGTGTAGTGCCTGCATAACAAAAATTCACATTGCGATAATGAATATTACCTTTAGCAGCTGTCAATATTTTAATCCCCTGATCAATTTCAGCTGGTTGATCAATTAACTCAAAAACACTTGCCGCACCGGCAACACCTTGTTGAATAATATTATTGACATTGGTTAGATCTTTTAGGGGTTTCAACAACATCACCATTGCAAATAACAACGCAACAAAACCACCCGCTGTAATGTTATTATTAACGGAATGTACCGTGGCAATAAATATGGTAAAGGCTAAGACACAGGCACCGATCAGTTGTACGAAACTAGTGCTTAACACTTTAGCAATAACCACTTTCATTGCTTGATTACGATTGTCGCGTGTGGCTTGTTTAAATTTATTCGTTTCATAAGCTTGCCCACCAAAGGTACGCACTTCCCGATAACCTTCGATGCTTTCTTCGGCCACATGCGTTATTTTTCCTAGTGATTCTTGTACCCGTTCGCTGACACGACGCATACGTTTACTGGCAAGACGCACAATGACACCAATAGTTGGAATAGCAACTAAATAAATTAAGCTTAGATGCCAATTAATAATAAACATTACCACCAGCAAACCAACAATTAGCACCACCGATTGCACAGCTGACGTAATCGCTTGTGTAGCGGCATTAGACACCTGTTCAACATTGTAAATGATTTTTGAGAGCAATTGCCCTGAAGTACTCTTGTCATAAAAACTGGCCGGTGCTTTGCTTAAATGAATAAACATCGCGTTACGTAAATCCATCACTACATCGCGCCCTACTCGCGTCATAAAATAAGTTGATAAAAAATTGGCAAAACCACGCAAGATAAAAATGCCAATAATTAAGAAAGGCAGCAGGATAATAAAATGGTGGTCAGGATGAATAAAGCCTTTATCTAACAAAGGTTTCATTAAATGAGCAAAATATGCATCGATAGATGAATACAGCACACTACCTAATAAACCCAATACAAAAGCAACCCAATAGGGGCGAACATAGCTTAATAGGCGACGATAAACTTGTACCGCGCTCGTTTTTGTTTGACTCATAGAAAATTATTCCTGATTTTGTAATGCTAGAAACGACCGTTAAACGTGCGTTTCTGAGGTTATATTGCAATAGCTATAAATGTAGGACGAGCATTGCTCACCGGCCATCGGCATAAACCGATTTTTTTAACAACAACGTCTTCAAGCTATTGTACAGATGCGCAACTACTCAATCAATAAATTTATTTATCTTGGCAAATTTGCCAAATATGGCAAGCTATTTTGCGAAATAATATCGGTTTAGCAATAGGCTGCTGTGCAGAAAGAACAAAACTAATCGCCCCATCGCTCGCAGTATTGTATTGTTGCACCTCAATAGCACGATAACGTTTAACAATTCGCCAATTAGGAAAATGAAAACGATTACGATAACCAACAGGAAACAATACATCATCAGGCTGCACTGCACGAATAAATGCCTGGGTTGACGATGTACGGCTACCATGATGGGGTGCAATTAAAATATTAGCCCTTAATTGTGCAGCTTGATGTGTTACTAAATAACGCTCAGCAGCCGCTTCAATATCACCAGTCAATAGAATATGCGTGTTACCCACACTAATACGCAACACGCAAGAAAGATCGTTTTTTGATAACGTTTTATCATTCATAAAATGACGAGAAGGATAAAGCACATTAAATAAAACCCCATCCCATTGCCAATGCTGTCCAGCCAAGCAATAAGTTGCCTTAATTTTTTTAAAACGCCGCGGCACACTGGTTTTTATTTGTTGCACAGTTAACTGGCTTATTAATGAGTGTGCGCCGCCAATATGATCATTGTCACCATGGCTAATCATCAACATACTAACCTGGTGAATGCCTCGATATAATAAATAAGGTACGACTACTGCTTTGCCCATATCAAAACTATCACTGTATTTTGCACCTGTGTCAAAGACTAAGACATGATGTTGTGTTTGTACAACTGCTGACAAACCCTGTCCCACATCTAACAATGTCAGCCACACCACTCCGTTCCTTGGCGCACTCGGTGTTTGCCAAAACAAGGGCAAAAAACACACGATGCCAAGCCAACGTCCTGGTATGCCACGTGGCGCAAGCAATAAAGCGACACCCGCCACAATAAAAATTAATAGCCACCCACTATTAACTGCATGTTGCCAAATAAAGAGAGGGTGGCCTGTTAAATAGGTTAACAGCTGCCATATATAATACAAACTGAGTTGTGCAGCCGCTAAAAAATAATAGGCCAGCGACGGCAATACTAAACTCAATAAGGCACCCAATAAACTGAGTGGCACTGTCACAAAACTGACCCATGGAATAGCGATGACATTAGCAATGGGTGAGACCAACGAAGCTTGATGAAAAAACAATAAGGTCAATGGTAATAAACCAACAACTACCGCATATTGTGGTCGAATAATTTTCCAATAAAAACCTTTGAGGCGCACACGTGCAGCTAAGGCGTAAATCAACACCGCTACTGCTGTAAAAGATAACCAAAACCCCATTGATAACACCGATAAGGGTTGCAACAACAGCACCATGAGTAACGCCATGGAAAACGCTTGCCAGCTGATTAATTGACGACGAAAAACGATCATTGCCATAAAAACGGCTACCATCACAAATGCCCGCTGAGTGGGAATAGAAAAACCCGCCAAAGCGCTGTAACCTAATGCCCCAATGATTGAGGCAATAGCCGCGGCACGGGGTGCAGCAAAACGTAACGATAGATAAGTGAATTGTCGCCAGACAAAACGCAACAAAAAAAATACCACACTAGCAATTAAGCCAATATGTAAACCAGAAATCGCCACCAAATGGCTCGTACCCGTATTTTGCAATATTTGCCATTGTGATGGTGTAATGCCATTTTTTTCACCAATGGTTAAAGCGATAATGATGCCTGTTAGCGGCTTATTCTTTAACAACCGTGTTATATTGGCTTGCATAGCTTGCCGTATACGGCCAATAGGATAAACATACCAATGGCTAGCGTGTCGATAAGTATTATGGCCAATAACCAGATAGCCCGTTGCACGAATACCTTTTTGAAACAAGCCACGCGCATAATCAAAACTGCCCGGATTCTCTAAGCTGTGTGGCCGTTTTAAGCGTACTTGTAATTGCCAACGATCACCAATAGAGAATTGAAGCCGTTGATTTTTTTTGCTATACCAACGCAGCATAACACGGGTATTAATAGCCTGATGATTAAAACGTTGTACATGAAATAAAAAACTCACGCCTCGTTGCTTAGCCTCAGGTATGCTAGCAATATTGCCGATAACGGTAATAGTTTTTCCTTCAAGTGGCTTAGGCAATGTCCATTGTAAAACGCTTTGACAATGCCACAACAACAAAATGAATGCAAGAAGACTGACGGCTGACCCTTGTAAAAAAGTGTTTAAGAAATCAGGCAATTTGGCACGATAAACACATAAAATGCTCACAATGATAAGCAAAGCGATGACGAAAGGCCAAAGCGATAGCAACGATGATAAAAAGAAAATACTGCACGTTGTCAGCAGAAATATAATAGCAAAAATTATCAATAGCGTAACAACCAATAATTTATTTTTAAATTAAATATTAATGAATTAAACAGTTTATCAAACAATTCTTACAAAGCCCAGCCCAGAAACCATAAAAAATCGACCTGTTTAAATCCATTAAGCACACGGATCAACGATGGCATTATTGCTGTAAAAATATTGTCCGCAGTTCTACTATGAGCATATGTTATGCCTTCACTCCCTGTATTCCATACCAACATGTATTACCGCATTTTTTGGCAGTCATTATCCGTAGCAACTTAGATCTTTGTATATGACAGATTGAATCATGGATCTATAGCAATGATGAAATAAAACACTTGGGTAGACAATGTATAAAGGAAGAGTGTCGGCTAACGTCGATGGCTGGCGGATCACGCCCATTAGGTTAAAAATATACGCATTAAAGAATCTGCATTTTGGTTTGTGTTTGGCACAATGTCGTCTATTTATCAAATAGCTCTAGATAACAACCTCTAGCTTTCTTTTAAACAACCTTCTTCTAAACAACCTTCTTCTAAATACAGTACTCGGTCCATTTTTGCAGCCAAATTTTCATCATGCGTCACAATCACTAGGCTGGTTTGAAAAGCACGATTCAATTCCAGCATCAACGCACATACTTCCTCGGCCGTTTGCTTATCCAAATTGCCCGTTGGTTCATCAGCCAACACACACGAGGGGCGCGTTACCAAAGCACGAGCAATCGCTACTCGTTGCCTTTCGCCACCTGATAACTCAGCAACTTTATGGTATAAACGCTTAGCCAAGCCAATTTTTTCTAAAATATCTTTGGCTTGCTCTTGAGATTTTTTTTGAGAAACTCCCTTTATTAACAATGGCATACAGATGTTTTCTAATGCATCAAACTCAGGCAACAAATGATGAAATTGATAGACAAATCCCAATGTTTGATTACGCAATAAACAACGTTGCTTTTCTGGCAAAGTAAATATATTTTTATTATTTAAGTACACAGCACCGTAATCGGCTTGCTCTAATCCGCCCAACAAATGAAGTAAAGTACTCTTGCCCGAGCCAGAACGACCAATAATCGCGACAGTTTCCCCTTTAGATATTTGTAAATTTAATTGATTCAACACATTAATGCGTAAATTGCCATCACAAAACGTCTTACTAATGTCTTCACAGCGCAAGACAATATTATTGCTATTACTCATAACGCAATGCCTCCGCAGGTTGGATGCGTGATGCCTTCCATGCCGGATAAATCGTTGCTAATAAACTCAGCACAAAAGCCAATGAGCAAATATGCCATATATCGCTAAAAACCAACTGTGACGGTAAATTATCTAAATAATACACCGAAGAATTAAATAATGGCGTGTGAAAAATAGCCTCTAACCAAGCAACGATATGACTCACATTCAGTGATAACAACATCCCCGTTAATAAACCAATGCCCGTGCCAACAAAACCAATAATCGCCCCTTGAATGACAAAAATGTTCATAATCATTTGTGGCGTTGCACCTAGCGTTCTTAAAATAGCAATATCTGCTTGTTTATCAGTAACCACCATCACTAATGTCGACACCAAATTAAAAGCAGCCACGGCAATAATCAATAATAAAATTAAAAACATCATGGTTTTTTCTAATCTCACTGCACTAAAAAAAGCACCGAATTGTGCTGTCCAATTGGTCACATAGCTTTGTGGAAAATCATTTTGAAGATCAAGCGAAATTTTAGGCGCATCATATAACCTGCTGATTTTTAAATGTAATCCGGAGATATTATGCCCTAGTTGAAACAGCACTTGAGCATCATTTTGGTTAATAAAAGCAAAGCGACTATCAAAACCAAAACCACTCCCCGCTTGAAAGATCCCCACGACAACAAAACGTTTAAAGCGTGGATTAATCCCCACTAAACTAACATTAAGCTGTGGCACAATCAGCGTCACTTTATCACGCAGACCTAAACCTAAATTATCGGCAAGACGCTGGCCAAGCACAATACCAAATCGCCCTGCTCGCAAAGCTGATAATGATCCAGCAACTATTTTTTTATCGAGCTGATTAATGGACTTTTCTTGCTGAGGAATAATGCCCATAATGAGTGCCGGTTGCACCGCATCAAAATGCTTTAACAATCCTTGCCCTTGTACATAAGGCGCTGCCGCAATAATTTTTTTTACGCGTTAAAAGCTTGCGCTCAACTTGTTGCCAATTAGCTAGCTGGTTATTCAAGCCTTGAAAACTTACTTGAGGCGCTAAGCTAAATACTTTGTCACGAATATGGCTATCAAAACCGTTCATCACCGACAATACCGTAATCAAGGTC
>JAESTO010000163.1 GCA_016763565.1 Gammaproteobacteria bacterium
CCATATTCCATCCAGCAACGTAGCAAAATCAGCATTTGCTGACAGCGATATGGCATCCGCTGTTGAGAATTGCCCAGCTTGGGATAAAACCCATTTGATGCGTGAGTTCCCCAAATCAACGAGCAGCTTCATCATCACTCCTTGGGGCAAGTTCATTAGCAATCGGTGACGTACAAGGTAACACCACATAATCTTGCTGCTGTGCAATACTTGGTGCTTCGCGTTTAGTACTACGCCACAATAAAAATAAGATTAAACCACCACTAACAACCATAAAATAAATCATCAGTCCCATCGTGTTAAATACATGCAAAAATCCTGCAGCAATCATGGGTCCAACCGTAGCACCAATGCTATAGGCTAATAACAAGCCCTGCGTAGCACCCACAATATCCTGACGACTTTGTAAATAATCACAGGAATGACTAATACTTAAAGGATAAAGCGTAAAAGCAAAACCACCAAAGAAGATGCCCATAAATAAAAACCAATAAAAAAACTGATCGGCGATTAACATAATCGTTAAAGCGCTTAGCAACAATAAAGCACTCACCGCAATCAATACTTTACGGCGACCAATAAAATCAGATAAACGACCCACAGGATATTGCAACGCCATACCACCCAAGATAATGGTTCCCATAACCACACTAATATCCGTTAATGAATAATGTAAATCACCAACAAACAGGGGCATTAAACCGTAAATACCGCCGAGAATCAAACCCGAGGTAACGCAGCCAACAACACCTGCTGGCGATAATTTATATAATTTTATAAAGCTTAATGCTGAATGCGCAGTAATACGTGGTGAACGTATGTAAGTAAATGATAAGGGAATCACTGACAAGGAAGCCAAAATAGCAATTAAACAAAAAGGCAATAATGTTTGCGGATTAACAAAACCTAAAATAAATTGTCCGATAGCTTGCGAGCCATATAATGCAATCATGTAGACTGCTAGTATTTGACCACGGATACTGGCTTTACTGCGTGCCAACAACCAACTTTCAATAATAATAAAAACACCCGCGACACAAAAACCACTGACAAAACGAAATAAAATGGTAAACCATACATTATCGAAAATCCCCTGCAGTAAGCTTGCTACAGCTAAGCCTGATGCCATGACGGCATAAGCACGAATATGTCCAACACGCCCAATGAATATTTCACAGCGAAAAGAACCGACCATTAAACCGGCAAAATAAGCGCCAACAACTATGCCGATTAGCCACAAGGGTACATCATTCAAATGTAGGCTAACTGTGGTTAACGTCGTTAATAAGCCATTACCAAGAATAACAATGAACAAACTTAACAAGGGTGTTAAACCCAATTTTAATGCTTTTAACATAAGGTATTAATCCACTTTTGAGTTGAATCTAAAACTGCTAATTGACTATAGCCCACTGATCAGTTCTAGGTTAAAACGTTGCAAACGCGATTATATCCTAAGATAAATACTAACGGCTATTAAATTTATTTATTAATTAAACACGATAATTTCACTATCTCATGGTAGATTTAGTCCATTTCAGCCTAAATCGACTCGCCAACGCGATAATCTTTGTGTGTTACAATTCTTTCTTAAAAAGGTTAAGCATAATAGATAAAATTTTAGCAACCCTATTCATATCCATTCATTACATATGGCGACTTATGCTATCGGCGACATACAAGGTTGCTACGACGAGTTACAAAATTTACTCAAATACATACAATTTGACTCTGTTCACGATCGGTTATGGCTGACAGGTGACTTAGTCTGCCGTGGGCGGCAATCATTACAAGTACTGCGTTTTATTAAATCGTTAGATAACAGCGCCATCACCGTGCTAGGTAATCACGACTTACATTTAATTGCACTTGCTTACGGTGTTGGCAAACTATCAACAGATAATGCATCACTTAGCAACATTCTTAATGCACCCGACCGTGAAGAACTCATTACTTGGTTACGTCATCAGCCACTACTACATCACGATGCGCAACTAGGTTATACATTGGTACATGCAGGCATTGCGCCACAATGGGATTTAACCCAAGCTATGCATTATGCTCAAGAAGTAACACACTGTTTGCAATATCATCACAGTGACTTCTTGCCACATCTTTATGGCAATCAACCTAATGCTTGGCAAAACACGTTAACCGGCCATGAACGTATTCGCTGTTTAATTAATTATTTTACACGCATGCGTTTTTGCAATAGCAAAGGCCACTTAAACTTAACGTATAACAGCACACCCGCTGATGCACCTAACTATTTAACGCCTTGGTTTGCCATGCCTAACAGAAAAATGTCACAACACACCATTCTATTTGGCCATTGGGCGGCTTTGCAAGGAAAAACCTCTATCGATAACATCCATGCATTAGACACCGGTTGCGTATGGGGTGGAAAACTAAGAGCCTTACGCTTAGAGGACAAGAAATCATTTCAAGTTAACTGTATCAACAACCATGAATAAATCATCACATTTCTTAACGTCTGCTGACACCACAGCACAAGAGGTCATTGTGACCAGTAGCGATAATTATTTTGCTGCGTTAATTAATGATATTGACCAGGCACAACACACCATCGACTTAGAAGTTTTTATTTTTTCCAGTGATTTTCTAGCAAAAAAAATTGCTGAGCATTTAGCACAAGCGGCTCAACGTGGTGTCAATATACGCTTACTCGTCGACGGTATGGGTGCATTATTCTACAACAGTGATGTTGCTACAATTTTACAGCAGCCCAATATTCATATACGTATTTACCATCCACTACCTTGGCGTACTTGGCAATGGAAATATGCCACAAAATTTTTGGAAAAAAAATCATTCGCTAAATTTTTGCATTTTACTGCTCGCATCAATTGGCGCAACCACCGAAAAGTCACCCGCATTGATCAACACATTGCATGGATAGGCAGTGCTAATATTACCAGCTGCCACTTATCACAGAAACAAGGTGGTGAATCATGGCGCGATACAGCCATAAAACTAACAAACATCGATTTCCGCGATTTAACCATAGCATTTGAAGCAGAATTTTATGGCCAGCATTACAAACGGCTTTTTCATCAAGTACAATATAACTCAATATTTTTACTTAATAATACCCGGCAACGTCGCTTGCGTATTCACCGCAATGTATTGCTGTATATCATGCGTGCCACCCAACGTATATGGATCACTAATGCCTATTTTATACCAGGTGAGCATCTCTTGCGCGGTTTATGTGAAGCTGCATGGTCCGGCATTGATGTGCGCATTTTATTAACGCGGGATAATAACCACGCGTTTATGGGTTGGGCCACAACTACCTTCTATGAAAAACTACTTAAGTGTGGCGTTCATATTTATGAATATGAACCTAGCATGCTACATGCGAAGACCTTAATTATTGATGACTGGATAACTGTAGGTTCGACCAATCTAAACTCACGCAGCATCTTTCATGACTTTGAAATTGACGTAGTACTCAATACCGCAACAGCAAAACGTGCTATTGAAAATCAATTTTTAACTGATTTAGCAAAATCACAACGTGTTCGTATCAAAGAATTAAAATATATTGGCTGGTGGAGACGTTGCTTGGGACATATTATTTTATTAGTGCGCCACTGGATTTAGAATAGCAGATAAAAAGGCTACTCTACCATCATCACTTCTGCATAATGCTTGAATGCTTGAATGCTTGATGGTCAATAATGTTAATTAATTTTTAGCCTCTTCATGATTTTTTTATTATACAGTGTTGTTAATAACCCCAGCGCTCGCACTTCTTTTGGCGTCACACCTTTTTCTCCACTGGAAAAATGAACTACAGTTTGCTTAGACTCAGAATGTTTCGCAATAACTGTAGCTGAATTTTCAATATTCAACAGGGCTTGATTAAGAAAAACAAGCGGATGAATAGTATTATATTTTTTCAAGACATGTTCCATTGATACGAAATTTACTGTGTGTTTTTTTGTTTCGCTAAGAGGTTTTTCTGCCTGAGAAAACAAATTAACAATTTTCTCATGGCCCACTAGCTCGATTTTTTCCAATCTAAAACCAGGAAAACAAATTTTTTCTACTTCAGTATATGTCCAATAGAAAATAAAGCTTCCTGGCAAAGAATTGTACGAAAATTGTGCGACAATCATCCATAAAAACTGCTGTGTCTCTTTTTCAAAAATAAAAATTTGTTTATATTCTTGTTGCCTTTTGCATATTATTTTTTTAAAAGGTGTGAGATAGTCCTGAAAAATTTTTTCTGAAATATTTCTCAAGCCACCGGTATAAACACCACTCAAAATTTCTCCTTTGCGCTCATTAATTCCCGTTATTCGTTGGAATAACGCATTGTTTAACAACGCCTTTTTATCCTGTTTTCCTAACTTCTCACACCATTGAGAAGCATTACCATAGGGAGGAATAATAATGTTATCATCTTCAGAAGAATCCCACTTCAAAAGACTTGCCTTATGTGTACGCATAAAAAAGTTATTATTCTCATAAAATTCCTTTAGCAGTGCATTCTCCTTTACTTTTCTACCCGATGAAGCACCTCTTTTTTGTGGAAAATTAAAACTACGATAATTTTTTGTGGTTAATTTTATATTAGCTAATGAATAAAAAAATGATTTGTTTTCATATTTCCACCAAAATTTCCATGCAGGATTCATTATTGTCATAATTTTTTTATATAAAAGCACAATTTTCTGTTGTTTGCTGTTTTCATCACTTAAACAAGGTAATTTTTCATATATAAACTGCTTAATATTATTAATAAAATCCTCTTTATCCACCATCAAAAAAACGTCATGGACTAACTTTGGCACCTTAATGTGACGTTGAGTTTGCTCTTTTTTAGATTGATAGGTTGCCATTATCACCTGCTTAATCTTCGACCGTTGATTATTGAAAAACCTATGTGCTAATAAATAACCCTCTTCAGTGCTCCGTTTTCTTCTTTTTGTTGCTAAATCATGCCAAGTAGAGTTCTTTTTTTCAGTATTTTTAAGTGCTTGAACCGCTTTAAAAAAGTCAGAAATAATAATCTTATTATCACCCCTACTCAAACAACAGGCTGTATGTATTACTAATTTTACAATGGTGACAAAATTAGCTGAACCCATTATTTCTATGCGTCGAACTTTCATTACCGGCTTTCTATTCTTCTCTTCTTTGCGTTCATTTTCCCGTGCTGCATCAACATCAAATTGAGTAAAACCAATTACAGATCCCCGAACCACATTATCTGTGTTACGTTTCACCGAAGGGATTGTAAACATTATCTCAGCAGAACCATAGCCATAGATCCCCCTCTCCTTATCGTATTGAATGCTCCTACACTCGGTCTTCTCATCTTTGTTATAAATACGCTTGTCAACTAGATTGAACATACCAACAAGCGGGCAGATTGCTCCCAATATTGTTAGCTGTGACGCAGCAAAGTCCTGTACCCAATATTGACCGAACCATTTTCCTATATTCTCAGTTAATCCAGTACACACTTGAAATTTTTTATTTTTCAGTAAAGCATTATAAGCCGTCTCAAATGCACCCACTCTATCCTTATTAGAAAGGTCAGACAACTTATCATAGAGAACTGTATATTCATTCTTACCACCTTCCTTATTATCTACCGTTATTTTTTCATCATAAATACTCTTGTACCATTCACAAATATCTTTATCATAAAAACGCACACCGCGACAGAGATCTTTAAATAACCCCTGCGAATTTTCCTTAAATGAGATTTTTTCTTGCACCTTAGCAAAATGACTTTTTGGCTCTACCGTCGTTATTTCTCTGCCTTCAATTTTATCTCCTGAAGCAAAAACTTTATTATTATCTCGGAATACAACGTATGCAAATTTAATATCCTCAGGTCGAGATATATCAGATAGAACAAGAGATGTTTGGCTTTCCCACCAATCTTCTCCCATCCCATGATTCATATATGTCTTAATCTTCACAGCACTGTCCTCATCTATTCTATAATATGATCTGAAAAACAACTCAACAGCCGAATAACTTTGTATTTATCCATTGCCTTTGTTTCGATTATCTCACTCTTTAATCAATTTATCACTGATGATTTTATCCTTAACTATCCGACAACATCAATATTGGCCGGCTAATAAAATATATGCTTGCTTAGCAGCTGAATTTTTTTTTTATTATAAAGCATCGTCAATAACGCCAACGATCGCCCCTGTGTTAACGTAACATTTTTTATTCCACAGGAAAAATTAACCACCATTTGCTGACTATCAGGCAAGCTTAAAGTAGCAACAGCTGAATCTTCAATTCTTAGCATCGCACATTTGAGGTAATTAAGCTGAGATACATTATTATTATATTGCTTAAAAACAGCTTCAATCGGCATTAATTTAATTGTTTTTATCTTCTTATCTCTTGATTGACTTCCCCTGTCATAAAATGTTTTAGGAAAGTAACGGAGAAAATTTTCATGGCCCACCAATTCAATTTTTTCTAATCTAAAACCAGAAGGAAAAGGGAAGTGTTTCTCATGATAAGCCCAGTAAAAAATAAAACTTCCTGAATCACCCAACCTATTTCCATGCGTACATGTCGCAATAATCATCCATAAAAATTGCTGTGTTTGTGGTTCGAAAATCACAATCTGTTTATATTTTATTGATTCATCCGTAACAAACCTGCAGGCTTTAAGATAAATGTATAATATCGTTTGGGAACGTTGTTGCAAACCATCATAATAAAAATGACTGATGTTTTTTTTTCTTTTAGCACTAGCCTCTGTCATTATTTGAAACATAGAGTGAGTTAACAGCGCATTTTTATTGTGCAAATCCGGTTTCCCACACTCCTGATAAATATTACCGTATGGAGGCTTAATAATAGTGGCATCATCTGTAACGAAAGATTTTTTAAACATGCTTGGCTGCTGATTACGCATTAAATAATAATGATTATCTTCAAGTTGTTTTAACACTTTATCTTTTTGTGATTTCTCATAAGATGCGTTATTTATTATCTGAAACACATCAATACAATGATGATTTTTTTTAGCCAGCGCCAAGTTAGCTAAAGAATAGAAAATTGACCTGTGCTTATATTCCCACCAGAATCTCCACCTGGAATTAATTATGACCATAATTTGCTGATAAAGCGCTTCAATAGGGGTTTGTGATGATTTGTTTTTTATTAATTGAGATAATGCTGCATACACAAATCGTTGGATTTTATGAATGCTGTCTGGAGTACCTAGCATCAAATAAATTTTTTCGACTGATGTAGAAACAATATAATGTTTCCCACTACGCGTGCTAACAATAATTCGTTCAGTTTTTCGTTTTATTTTCCGCTGTCGCTTACCCAAGTCTTGTCTTGGTATCGCTTGAGCTATGATAACCTGCCTAATTTTCTCCTGTCGAATATCTAAAAGCAATTTTATCGGCAGAGAACCTTTATAATTACATGTAGTACCATGCTTTCTGATCCGCGCTATCACATTATGAATGTCTGCTGTTTTTTCACTATCATTTTCAAGCTTAATTATTTTTCCAAGCAACCCTTCAAGCAGAGCATTATCATATTTATCTTCTACAGTATAATTAAAATGTATTATCCAGTTTATAAGTTTAACAAAACTATCTGAACCCATTATTTCCACACGTCGAATTTTCATTGTTTGTTTTTTTTCTTTGTGTTCTTTATCTTCATTGTACTGAGCAGCAACAGTGTCAAATTGAACAAATCCAGCTACTGTACCAACAAAAAATTTTTATTTAAAAGCCTTTCGTTTCGGTGAGTTTTTTGGTGGGTGTAATGTAATTTTTACTGTATCAGAACCATAGCCATATATACCTCGTGAAGAAGTATGTTGAATACATCGATAAGCATCAAGGAATTCTAAAAAAGGCCTATCCATATTGCCAATGATATCCCAACAAAGAAATTGACCAAGCAGCCCTTTTATCATGGTTTGTTGCGATGAAGAAAAATCTTGTTGCCAATATTGGCCTAGCCATTTTCCTGTTTGCGGATTTAATTTAGTAGCATCTTGAAATATTTTATTTGTTAGCAGCCGATTATACGCCTCTATACATCCTTGTTGGGTTCCATCTATTGCCGTACTATAAATATCGCGATACCATTCATCAATTTTTCTATCATAAAAACACACACCTCGATTAAGATCCATGTATAAAGCATTTGAGTTCTTTTTAAATGCTATTGCCTTTATTACGGAAGAAGCGAAGCCACGCGGATGTATTTTCTCTGTTTTTTTATCGTGTGAATAAAATATTTCATCGTTATCTCGAAATACAATATATTGAAATTGTGTGTGCTTAGGCAGCTCCAGATTAGGCAATAGCATAGATATTGGACTTTCCCAGCAATCTTGCTCAATCATACCCTTGCTTTCAATTTCTATGTTATTTTTCATATTATACATTCTTGATAAATGTCGATTTCCTCCATAAACCACATTATGAGCAACCTAATCTTATTGTGAAACAAGGCACCCATAATCTTCTTTATTGTACACTAACAACAAATATTTTTCTATCTCCATCAGTACGATCGTTAGGAGAAAATTGCCCACCTTGCCTGCTTGAAGTATTTGAAACTTGCGCCTACATAAAACATGTCAATCTTAGTAGAACGCGTATAATTGGCATTTATCGATTTTTATTAATGCTGACCATATGAATATTTCGTTAATAACCTATAACATCCACAAAGGCTTCAACCAAACTGGGCGGCAATTTACTTTGCCGTTATGCAAACGGCCTTACATGAACAAAATTGTGACTTTGTCTGCCTGCAAGAAACACAAGGCGAGCATCATAAACGAAAAAACAAAATTGTTAACTGGCCCGAACAGTCACAAGTAGAGTTTTTAGCAAACAATCATTGGCCACATTTTATATATGGAAAAAATGCTATTTATAAAAACAGTCATCACGGCAATGGTTTGCTAAGTAAATATCCTATCCAACAATGGGAGAATATCGATATATCGACAAAAAAATATTCATCGCGCAGCATCTTGCATGGCATAATAAAACTGCCTGAACAAAACAAATCTCTACATATTTTATGCACGCATCTAGGATTATTTGCCCATGAACGTCAAGAACAATTAGCGAACCTAACCGCACGATTAAAATCTCATGTACCTCATGATGAACCGTTAATTATTGCTGGTGACTTTAATGACTGGCGTAAACAAGCTGAACAACATATTTGTGAAACATTGCAGCTAAAGGAAGCCTTTTATGAAACCCATCAAAAATATGCGAAAACATTTCCTGCGATGCATCCTACCCTAGCCGTTGATCGCATCTATTATCGTGGCTTAACATTAGTGCAATGTGAAAAAATAGTCGCGAAACCCTGGAGAAAATTATCGGATCACATTCCGCTATGGGCGAATTTTATTATCAAATAATTTGACTGAAAATGGTTGAAGCCACCGTCAAAAAAAATTCCTCAACAAAGATAAAAATTTTTTATTGTTTTTCACAACTGGCTCTGCAATTAAAGCTGAAAAAATATCGTGCTGCAATATTTTCAATTGTTTATTCTGTTGACAAAATTGTAATTTGTCGCGAGCATTACTCAATAGAGACAAAAGTGACCATTGAATAATATTTATATTTTCTTTAACCAAATATACTTCAACTGAATTCTTTTTTTCTGTTTTTTTAATAACGAATGCTATCAGTTTATTTAAAATCTCAATAAAATTTTTTTCTCGACGACTGTAAATATCATATATATTTTTAAATTGTATAATTTGCTGACTACATTCACTATTTTTTATTTCTGAATCTAATAAAAAATTATTAATTTCTTTCTGAGAAGCAGTTCCGCCTTGAACAGCAGCACTACAAAATTTAAGGTATTGCTCATCACCCACTAATTCTATTCTTGCCAATTTTAAACCCGGACAATCTGAAAGAGAATTTTGAGGGAATGTCCAATAAGTAACAAATAAGCCTTGACGAATTGACTTTGTTTGGGGAGGAGTATTATCAAGCACATGATGAAATATCAACTGCTTATACTCGGCAACAACAATCCATAAAAAACGTTTTAATCGTTCATCAAACTTTATATAATTTTTAACCGTTGATTGAGGAACCTGAATAGCAGTCAGTTGCGGCACTGTTTTTTTACAAAAAATCCTTTCAAACCCAGTTAGTTTAGCGTGTTTATTTTTTGCAATCTCCTGAAGAAATTTAATATTTTTTTTCGCCCGACAATTCTTCACCTTGTTTTTTTCAAAAATACCATTAATAAGGGTATCGGCCACCCCCTTGTTTAACAAGTCTTTAGGTGTAAATGTTGTTTTTTCTTGAGTTACGCTTCTAACTAAATAATCCTCAAGTATTTCCTGAGAAAACGGAGCAATGTCTTGATAACAACAGCGATTCAAAAATTTCCAAACATTATCAGTGAACCCTGTTATTTGTTGAAATCTTTTATTTTTCTTCAACAACGTTTCTTTCTCTAGCTCTGATACTCCTCCAGTTTTTCTATTCCCCAGCCCTAACACTTCAAACCAATCGCTAATGCTTCCATATGGCGAGATGTGGAAACCACATCGCCTATTAAATTTCTTGTCAACTTTATTTTTTTTATTTTTTGCGATATAAAAATAACCTTTTTTTTTAAGCGCTTGTATTTTATTGTTGCAGCTATCAACAATATCATCAGGAACCATGATACAACGATAAGAATCCCTGTTAAATTTAATATTTGTATTGATGATAGGTTGGCTCTTGTTTTTCTGCAAAAACTGACCTTCTAATTTAGTCAACTCAACAACAGTTTGATAAAAACCATATTGGATAGCTCGCTTTTTCTCAAACTGAAGTAGTTTTTTTAGTTTTTTAGCAACGTTATTTTTTCTTGTTTTTTTATCACGAAGTTCAAGCAATTTCTTATTAACAAGCTGCGTAATTAACGCAATATCTCTAGAAGATTGTAATTTTAACCAAATTTTTTTGATCGTTGCTGGCACATAATAGGTCTTTTTGTTATGAATAAGAAACGCGCCTGTACTCATTATCCATTCACCCCAACTGTCGTTAGAAAGCGTTTGAAGCAAAATACATTGCTCGATTATGTCTTTAATATCAATGAACAAATGTTCACATATTTTTTTAAATAATTGTTGATATTGGTGCCGCCTGGCTTTCTCACCTAATAACATTTTTTCAGCAAGACATTTCTGCAATGCTACTAATTTTTCATAAGTGGTTTTATTACCTTGTGAAATATTATATATATCATTGTGAATGCCAATTTTTTCTTCAGGAATATTTCTCGTAACGTGCCTTAACAACGCTTTATCTTCTTGCGCTTGAAAAGGATTAAGAAATCTTAAAATTATTTTATAATTAATTTTTATAATTTTCTTATAATTATGCGACTTGATTTTTAATTTTTCATTAAAATATTTTTTAGCCTCACTTTTTTCTTCGTCGTTTCCATTCCCTTTGATTAGCTCAGTAACAAACTTAACAAATTCCCTTGTTCCACCAAACTCGAATCTCCTCACTATTGGCCCCTCTTCACAAAACTCTACATAAGCTAGGCAATAACCGACATGACAAGGGATTTTAATATATTCATTTCCATTATGCTCCAAAAATCCATACATGGGCAAATAATTTAGTCCAATAAATTTATCTATTCGCTTATCATAGTAAATAGAACGAATTGTATTAACCGACGCATCGTAATTAGTATCAATATCATAAGTGAATCCGGCTAATAGCATACTCATTTTCAAAATATCTTCAGAAAAAGCTATAGAACATTGATTCCAATTATTTGCTAATTTTTCAAAAACAGCCTGGTTAAACTGAGTTGCATCCGTAAATTTCACGAAAGAACATAATGATTCAATTATTTTCGGGATGAAATCAATTACGTTGCTTACTGCTTTGATTGAAATAGAGCCACTCAGCTGTCTGTGCCATGTTTTTATCGCCAAATGATTTAGCAAAGTACCCTTTCTATTGTCCCCCCTATTCAGATCGTTATAAAAAGTATTTTTACAATGTCCCCCTTGATATAAAACAAAATTATTTTTACAATACTCTTGTAAAAATGTATTCATTATAGACAACGCCCCTTTATTTTGTGAACTATAAACAGTTCCATCACTTTGGAAAACAAAATAACAAAAATTAGCGTCATTGGAAAGACCGGGCACAATAGACTTTTCCTGCATCCAAAAATTTGAATTAGTTGATTTTTTCTGCTCTAATATCATCGTTTCCTATATCCTTTAATCATTTTTTATGGGGGATACTTAAAAAGCTATCTATTTTTTATTACCTATTTAGTCTTGCTTCTTGAATGTCTCTCTTCAACTAGCCACTTGATTAGGTGGTTGAATCACGATAAATGATTTCCCCCAATTTAGTGTTTAATAACATTAACCACTATCTGATTATGCATTGACCCAGCAGCGTCTAAACACCATAAGCTTAAACTTTATGTATTATTAAATATCCATGTGCAAATAAACAATGAGAAAAAATGAACATAGCAAAAATAATCATTAAGGTGAGAAGTGCTAGCAATAGCTTGCTACCGCCACGTTTGATTCTTACCCTCCTCCTGCCAAATTCATCGCACGCCTATCATTTTGTCGTTCATCCCTTACCTTAGCAATTTATTTGTATCCTTATTCTTTCTCTCACTATTGGTAATGATACTACAAACTGTGTATTCTTTAAATATATTATTGAATATTTTTAGTCAATTAAATATCAATAATAAAGCTATTAATCCTATTTTATATAGGGCATAATTTTTCCCGAGAAAGAGTTCTTACAGGGAAAAGAGATGCAAAATGGCGAAGCAACGCCGCATAAATTAGGTCGCACCACGACACTAGGCTTGGTGACTTGAACTGAAGTTGTGATGAAATATCTGCACACACGTCATCGCTGGTATCATTAAATACATAGCTCAAGCAATGATTGCGTCGGCACATTAGTCCTATGGGATGTTTGCGTGTTTTAGTGTGGTAGCCTTGATCAACGCGTAATAATTCATTATTGCTCAAACTGAGCTAACACATTGTTTTTTTGTTCATTTTTCATTATTATTTTTTAAACTTATTTCTCATTATAGCTTTACAACGTTATTTATTGGTTTTATATTACTTGACGTGGGACATTATATCCTATTAAAGTTCTATTTTTGAACAAATCA
>JAESTO010000134.1 GCA_016763565.1 Gammaproteobacteria bacterium
AAAGTATCGCCAACCAATAATATTCAAGTGGCGCAAAAGCAAGGGGTAATAGTGCACCTACCAGTAAGGCTATTAAATCACCCGCTTTACCGCGTACAAAATAAGCATCAAATAACATGATGAGCTTTTTACCGGGTTTACATGGTAAAGTCTAGTATTTGAGGGTAAAATGTGCTTTTTTGAGCAAAATCATGAAGCAAACAAAATCGCGAGTTATGGTGTTATACGGTGGTTGTTCAAGCGAACACGAAATATCAATCTTATCAGCAAGTGCAGTGATTGCTCATTTAGATCCACAGGTTTACGATGTGATTCCGCTGGGAATCGATAAACAGGGCCGATGGTGGTTGAATGATTTGGCCGATATTGAATTAACCAGCAAAACTTTATGCGTACGATCTCTCCATGCTCAAGCCATTAACCCACTAACTTTTTTAAAAAAGACTGATATTGTTTTTCCAGTGATTCATGGCAATGTTGGTGAAGATGGAATTTTACAAGGCTTGTTGGAGCTAACAGGTGCCGCCTATGTGGGCGCTGGCGTGTTGGCGTCAGCAGTAGCCATGGATAAGGATATTACCAAACGTTTAGTATCACAAGCCAGTTTGCCAATCGCACCGTATATTTGTTTTGACCAAGGCCAGTGGTTAACACAGCCAGGATTCTGGGAACAGCAGGTTAAGCAACAATTGACCTATCCCGTATTTGTTAAACCCGCAAATACAGGTTCGAGTATCGGCATTAGTAAAGTCCATGCCTCAGCAGCATTAGCACAAGCGATTAATCAAGCATTGCAATTTGATAGTAAAGTATTGGTTGAACAGAGTATCGACGCTCGTGAAATAGAAATTGCTGTGTTGGAACATCACCACTATGGTCAAGCGCCATTAGTCAGTGTGCCAGGAGAATTGACTACTACACATGAATTTTATTCCTACCAAGCAAAATATTGTGATGAAGATAATTTAACTTTAACGGTTCCAGCTAACTTATCTGCGGATATCATCAACCAATTACAAACTGTTGCTCAAAAAATATTTTCTTTGCTTAATTGCCAGGGTATGGCACGGATTGATTTTTTTATCGATAAGCACAGTGAGAAAATTTATTTTAATGAGCTCAATACTATCCCTGGATTTACACCTGTCAGTATGTATCCAATGATGTGGCAAGCATCCGGATTGCCTTATCAAGAGTTATTGGATAAATTAATTGTGCTAGCAGTGGCGCGGCAACAGCGTAAACAACTATTAAAGCGGGATGTTTCCGATACTTTTGATAAAGTAGAGTGAAAAACTTCCTTTATCTAACAAAAAATATGCCCCTTTCCTTTTGTATCAAATAAGCGGCAATGAATAATCTAGGCATATTTTTTCAGTAGCGGTATTAACAAAATTAATAATACCACTGCAAATAGTGCCAAGCCAGTTAAATAATAAAATGTGGTGGTGTAAGCATTTAATGCATCTGCTTTAGCTAGCGTTGTCAAAACCATATGAGTTGGGCTAGTTAATGCACCAATTTTTGCTGCCAAGAAATTAGCAAATGCCGAAGCCAGCACCCAAGCACCCATAAACAAGCCGATAAAGCGCTGCGGTATTAATGCGGCAATCATACTTAAACCAATTGGGCCAATGAATAACTCACTAGCAGCTTGCAAAAAATAACTGGCGTTAATCCACCACATGTCTATCTGATTGTTGGTGCCAATGAATTGCATCGCAACAATTAACAATAAAAATGCTAAGCCCATAATAAATAAACCTAAGACAAATTTGATAGGATAGCTAATCGTTATTTTTTTTGTTGAGAGTCTTTGCCAGAGTAGATTGTAAAGTGGGCCTAGTAATACCACAAATAAGGGTTCTACTGATTGGAACATGCCAGTTGGAATTGTCCATTGTAGCCAATCACGATTAATATAACGATCGGTGAATAAATTTAACATGCCACCACTTTGTTGCAGTAAAGCCATAAAAACCACATAAAAAATGGTGAGAATAATGACTAATAGCATAGCGCGGCGTTCATCACCCTGATTTTTAAATGTCAAGAATAATAGTAAGCTGAAGGTGAAGAGTCCCATTGCATAGAGTAATATGCTGACAAGTTGTATGTGATTCATGGAAAAATTAACAATCCATAATAGGATTGCGATAATGCCTATAAACCACAGTAGATTACATTTATTGTGCTGCCGAATTTTTCTTGCTGCAGGGGTAAAGGCCTTATTATCCCAGTTTTTTCTTGCCGATATAAAAACAGCTAAGCCAACTAGCATGCCAATGCCCGCTAAAGCAAAGGCTAGCAACCAGCTGAAGCGTAAAGCAATGTAGGCGGAAAGAATAGGTGCTATCACCGTACCAAGATTGCCGCCTATATAGACTAGCGCGAAACCACCATCACGACGTAGATCATTTTTTTGATAAAGAAAACCGGTTACGCTGGCAAGGTTGGGGCGAAACAAACCAGTGCCAATAATGATGCAGGTTAAACCCAGATAAAAATATTGATGAACAAGTGAGGGGATAGCCACAATGAAATGACCAAGGGCAATGAATAATGCACCAATGATCATCGCATGATAACAACCGATAAAACGATCGGCTAAATAACCGCCCAGTACTGGTGTGGTATATACCAATGCGCCGTAAGCGCCGTAAATAGCGTAGGTTTCAGTATCGGTGATGCCGAAGGTTTTAGCAATATAGAGAATTAATAACGCATGTAAACCATAGTAGCTGAAGCGTTCCCATAGGCATACCAGCGCTAAATAATAAATGCCTTGAGGTTGCTTAGTTACGATGCGTGAACTAGGTGTCGTCATTATTATTTTATTTGTAAGGCCTTATTATCAAATGCACAAAAAAACAGTCGGTTATCGGCCACATCATCACGCAATAAAGCCAACGTTAAAGTGGTTTGTTGCTCAATGGCTGAAGTAATAATTTGTCCGGCTGGTTTTTTATATGGTTGATCAAGATAAATTTTCTCACCAGGTGGCAAAAAATGTGGTTCAGTAAAAGTTAGTTGTACCATATGCTGCTTTAATTTCCCCAAATGCTGCATGCGGGCAACAATCTCTTGTCCGAGATAGCAACCCTTAGTAAAACTAACGCCGCCTAAGTTGGGCAAATTAATATGGTGGGGTAAAAATTTTGCAATGGTTTCTTTATGTAAACGTGGTAAGCCAGCGTATATATCATCACACTGCCAGCGATAATTATCATGGGTAATTTTACCAAGATTAAGTGCTTCAATGGCCGATGCATCACCAATCAATTGATAGCGATTGTCAGAAATTTTGATTACAACAAAATTATCTTGGGTATAAACGGCATTATTATTGTGTGGAAAATTATCGAGTACATCGCCGTAATAGCCGTAATGCACTAAATTCTGCTCAGCTTGCAGTGTTATTTTAGAAAATAGTGCATGCTTTTCTAGCAAAATCAAGGCTTCATCCATAATTTCCGTTGGCATGCTCAAGTAGTAAGCTTCTCGCCACTTGAATAAGCGAAACAAACTTACGATGCGCCCTTTGAGATTACAATGTGCGCCTAAACTGCTATGTGTTTCAGTAATTTGTTTAATATCGCAAGTTAGTTGTCCTTGCAAAAATTTTTCCGCATCAATGCCGGTGACTTTAATGAGTTGTAAATCGTTTTGGTGTACTATCATTATCCTCTGTGCTACATATTTTCCCGTAAGAAAAAAGATTATACGTTAATTTCAGATGATTTTATAGCTAATGGAGGATCGATTGTTGAAGACCAAAATCAGTTATATTGCATGAGTAATAGAAAAAAATAAGGTGCTCTGTTTTCCCCCTTAATTGTACAGTGAAGCCTTTTGTCAAAGGGGATGCTGAAAAAAAAATGAAAACCTATTTTGGGAACATTATCTCAATATAATGACCGTGCTGATATCTACTGGCAAATAACGCGTTTCACAGTGCAGGTCAATAAATTTTTAGCAAAGCGCGCAGTAATTTCGTCGCCTTGTTTCACCATGGTTGCATCGCGTATAACCGTATCATTTTTTGTCACAATTGCATAACCACGATTTAAAGTTGCCAATGGGCTAAAAGCTTCTAACGTGTGGGTTAACTTGAAAAGTTTTTGCTGCTGCTGCTGTAGTTGTTGTTGTATTGCCTTCATTAAATTGGCTGTTAAATAATCGAGGGTTTGTGCTTGTTGCTGTAGTTTTTGTCTAGGATGAGGCAAGCGTTGAGTTAACCATTGTAATTGCTGTTTCTTTTGTTGTATAATCTGAAGGATTAATTGTGTTAGCCGTTGTTGCAAGTAGGTTAAGCGTGATATATATTCATTGACATCTGGACTAACATATTCTGCCGCAGCAGAAGGCGTAGCGGCACGGTGATCTGCTACAAAGTCAGCAATGGTTACATCAACTTCATGGCCTATACCACTGACTATGGGAATGTTACTAGCAAAAATAGCACGCGCGACAGCTTCCTCATTAAATGACCATAAGTCCTCAAGAGAGCCGCCACCGCGTGCAACAATTAATACATCACATTCGCGACGTTGATTGGCTAATTCAATGGCTAGTACAATTTGTCCTGCAGCTTGTGTGCCTTGCACTAACACGGGGTAGATAATAACAGGCAATAGCGGGCAACGGCGCTTTAATGCTTTGAGAACATCATATACAGCGGCACCTGTTGATGAGGTAATAACGCCAATACACTGCGGATGGTGAGGAAGTGATTTTTTATGTTGTTCGGCAAATAGTCCCTCTTC
>JAESTO010000135.1 GCA_016763565.1 Gammaproteobacteria bacterium
AATGACTACGGTATTTATTATGCGTATGTGCGAGAAAATCTCAGCTACTATTATGAGCGCGATGCGCGTGATCCAAAAACAAACCACGCGTTTACCACCCAAGTCGATGGGTATGGCAACGTGTTGCAAACGGTGAGTGTGGCCTATGCAAGACGAGAGGGCGCTGACGATATGTTGCCTGAACAGCAAATTACGCACATGACCTTAAGCTGTAGCGATTATATTGCGCTTGATGCCATCGATAATCTTGGCAGTGAATCGGCTGCTTACTTACCCGGTCTCACCTATCAAACATTTGGTTATGAAGTGGGGCCATCCAGTCTTGTCAATCTTGAGCCTGGACAATATTTTGATTTTGATACTATTGCCAATACCATAGCACCACAAGCCTTAGCCAGTGTTATCAGTTACGATCAAAGTTTTACAGGTTCAGCTTACCAAGCGCGGCAGTTATCGAGTCAGCAGATTTATTATTCTGACAGTAGCTTGCAAGATGCCTTATCGCTAGGCGAAGCGACCCACCTCGCGTTGGTGGATCATACCAGGGCGATGGCTTTTCCTGACACGCAGATTGGTACGGTGTATGGCAGTAGAGTGACGGAACAAGACTTATTGGATCTAGGTTACGAAACTGATCAAGGACATTATTGGGCGCGTGGGTTGCAGCAATATTACTACCCCGCCAGTGGGTTCTATTTTCCGCAATCGATCGTCGATGTCGATGGCAATACCACGACATTCATTTACGATGCCTATGATTTGCAGATGCGTTCCGTGACCGATGCGAAAGAAAATAGCGTCATCTACGACATCGATTACCAGTCGATGCAAGTCAATAAAATCACCGATGCGAATAATGTTATTTCTGAAGTGTTGTTCGATCCCGCGGGGCAGGTATTGGTCACCTCTAGTTATAGCTATACTGCTGATGGCAGTGTCGTGGGTGATAGTCCTTTAGATGCGTACAGCGTGCCCGCTTCCTTATTTGATCCCGAGCAAAATGCCGTCGCATTGCTGAGCGATATCATTGCACGTCCGGATTATTATTTACAAAATGCCAGCAATTTTAGTTACAGCAGTTTTAATGCCTGGTGGCAAAGCGAACAGACGGACAAGCTACCCAACTATGCGATAGGAATTCAGCGGGAAACGTTTGTCAGTAAGCTTGCTGTCGGGACAAGCAGCGATGTACGCCAAGGCATTGAATATTCAGATGGCTTTGGTCGCCTGTTTGAAACCAAAATAAAAGCGTCACCTGGTCCCGTACAAGTGAGCGTACAATTTCCGCCGTTGGCGCCGGGTGAAGATGCAACCGAACGGTGGCTCAGCAGTGGCCGTCAGATTTACAACAATATTGGCTTACCAATTAAAGCGTATGAACCGTTTTACAGTGATGGTCATCAACCTGAAGACGAAGCGTTATTAGTGAGCTACGCGGTGACGCCGATAACGACCTATAATCCCTTGGGCCGAGTCATTCGCACCGACATTCCCAAAGGAAATATCGCCAAAGCTTTTTATAACACGGTGGAGATTACGCCGTGGTGCATGACCGCCTATGACACAGTTGATACTGTGCTCGAGTCAAACTACTACCAGGCAGTTATTGGTGATGGTTTGGATCCATTCGCGGGTGAAAACTTACCGGCAGATAGGCAACAAGAACGCCTGGAAAATGAGCGCGATGCACTGCGCAAAGCGGCGTTAATCGCGAATACACCGAGCAAACAGATACAAGATAATTTAGGTAATGTGATTCAGGTGCACACCCAAGCTGAGCGAAAAGTACTCGACCAAACTGTACAAAAAGGACAGGAAAAACTCGAGAAAATCGGCGCGATACGGATTACGGTAACGCAATACGATATCAGTGGTAACACCTTAACGCAGACTGATCCGCGTTTATATGCAACGGGTAAGGGGCCTAATTTTACCCACACCTACAACATGTTAGGCGTCGAGATTAAGACCACCAGCATGGATGCTGGCAAGCCCGGCGAGCCGGGTACAGAATTCGTATTGCAAGATATTTATGGCCAAACTGCGCAGCAGTGGGATGCCAGAGGATTTCAAACACTGCTTTATTATGATGAATTGCGTCGTTTGAGCGAAGTTGCTACCACCGCGGATGCACATGTGTGGGATCCACGTGCTGATGCAGGGAGAGACATCAAGAAAGTAGTGAATCAATTATTTTACTGTGACACAGTTGATCCTTCAGACGATTTAGCCGCGAAACAAGCGGCTAATCAAATCGGTCAATTAAGTAAGGTGCATGATCAAGCCGGTGTAAAAACCTTGGACGAGTATGACATTCGAGGCCAGCTGACCCAGTACACCCAGCAATTACGCACAGATCATAAACAAGAAGTGGATTGGCAGATTCACCAAGCATTTGATGAGGAGTCTTTCCAGTTTGTCCAGCAATACAATGCATTTGGGCAATTGATTAAAAAGCACTATCCCGATCCCCAGCAGAGTTTTACGGAATACAACTACTTACCGACGGGTGAATTAAAAAAACTGACGGGGACGTTACATAACCAGCCTAAAACGATTATTGATGACATTCATTATAATGCCAAAGGGTTACCCGAGAAGGTGCAGTACTACGATAAAGGCAAAGTGTGTACCGACTATATTTATGAAGCAAAAACCGATGCGTTAATGTATGTGAGTACGAAAAGAACAACTGATCAGTCGACCTTACAAGATTTAAGTTATGCGTTTGATCCCGTTGCCAATATTACGCGCTCAATGGATCGTTCCTATCCGACCGTATTTGGCAATCATAATGTTAGCCACGCCAAATTAGATTATAGCTACAATGCCCTGTATCAATTACTAACCGCCCGTGGTCGTCAACACCCAGGCCTAACCGAAGATGATCGCTATACAGGCTTTAAACAAAGTCGATTTAGTGTCAATGACAGCGAAGTGCTGATTGGTTATGAGCAGGGCTATCAATATGACTTAGCCGGTAATATGACGCGTATGGTGCATCAGCCTGATAACACCACTGCACAAGCTTGGCGGCGAGATTTTACAATATCAGAGACATCGAACCATCTGACGCAAGAAACGATTGGTCAATCGCAACATGACATTCGCTATGATGCTCATGGCAATATGCAAACGCTGGAGAATTTGCGGGAGATTGTGTGGAATCATCGCAATAACATTGCCAGTGTAACTATCATCGACCGTGGTGATGAAAAGCTCTCAGACAGTGAATACTATGTCTATGATGCTAGTGGGCAGCGAGTTAAAAAAGTCAAAGAGACGTTGATTTCGGACGGTATTATTGAATCCACAGAAACATTGTATTTAGATGGCTATGAAATCAAGCGCGTCAAGCAACATAACCTCGCAACTAACGCTGAAATTTCACAGTTGGAGCGGCATAGTTTACGGATTGATGGCGAT
The DNA here is from genome assembly GCA_016763565.1 of Gammaproteobacteria bacterium. The sequence continues at coordinate 3,427 of JAESTO010000135.1, forward strand.
GATCATTACGCACTCAATACCCATTACTGGTCAGTGGATCGTTCAGCGCAGTCAAGGCAAGATGAGGTACATTTTCGTTATCAATTTAGCAATCACTTAGGTTCAGCGACATTAGA
>JAESTO010000136.1 GCA_016763565.1 Gammaproteobacteria bacterium
GCCAAGTATTACTATTGATACGGCTTGCTCTTCTTCATTAATTGCACTGCATTCCGCTTGTTTAGCGTTACAAAATAACGAATGCAGTATGGCCTTTGTTAATGGCATCAATCTATTATTGAGTTCGTATCATTACCGTTACTTTAGCTCCTTAGAGGCTTTGTCAGCAACAGGGCGTTGTCATACGTTTGATGAGCGTGCCGATGGTTATGTACCAGGGGAAGCGATTACTTCGGTGCTATTAAAACCGTTAGAACAAGCATTGATTGATGGTGATTCTATTCAGGCCGTGATTAAAGGTTCAGCGGTTAGGCACGGTGGATATACGCCTTCAATTACGGCACCGAGTGTAGAAGGGGAGAGCAATGTGATTGTTGCAGCATGGAAAGCTGCTAAGATTAATCCAGAGAGTTTAGGTTATATTGAAGCCCATGGTACCGGAACGAAATTGGGTGATCCAATAGAAATACAAGCATTGATTAAATCCTTTAAGCGTTTTACGGATAAAAAAGATTTTTGTGTGGTCGGTTCAGCGAAAGCGCATATAGGTCATACCGAGGGAGCCGCAGGGTTAACGGGTATTATTAAAGCGACGTTGTCGTTGCAACAGCAAGAAATACCTGCTTTGCCGCAGTTTAAAACATTAAACCCCTATATTAAGTTAAATAATAGTGCATTGAGAATCAATAAAACAACGGAATCGTGGCCAGCAGGGGCTGAGCCACGCCGCGCTGGAGTGAGCTCATTTGGCTTTGGTGGCGCGTATGCACATGTGGTGTTAGAGGAAGCACCTACACAAGTCCTTGTTGCACAAGAAACAATTAAACCATACTATCTTGTGGCTCTATCGGCGAAGACTGAACAAACATTACAACAAAAAATAGTTGAATTATTTGGCTGGATAACGGATAAAAAATCTGCGGCGCCTCTTCTCTCATCTATCAGTTACACCTTGAACATGTGTCGCGAACACTTTGATTATCGTTGTGCAGTGGTGGTATCTTCAACCGATGAATTGCAACGCTTGTTAGAAAAAATGCAAACGACATGTCAACAAAGCCATGTGTTTGTGGGTAATGCGACAAAGCAACTAGAGGATAAAGCAATCTACGATGAAGTATTGGATGGATTGTTATCAAAACTAAAATTGGCTGACTATGCTAATCCGCAACAATATGCTAAACAACTAAGAGCGCTAGCCAATCTCTATATTAAAGGTTATGACGTGGATTGGGATTTATTACACCAAAGTGAATCACAACAAAAACTTGCGATGCCAACGTATCCTTTTGCTAAAGAACGATATTGGTTATTTGACAATTTTCAGGCAAATAATCAAGGCATAGGCCAAGAACACCTTACTGATTATATTGCAGGCAAGAAAATTACCACGGCAAATAATGAACAGACTATTTATGAATTTACTTGTAGTGCTAAGCAAACGAAATTTCTTAATACCATCCAACGAGATGATATGTACTACGTGCAACCCGGGGGATTTTTAAACTTGTTTCTAGAGCTAAGCAAACAATCTATACAATCTGAATTTATTAAACTGGTCGATATTAAGATGTATAAACCCTTATGTTTTACCCTTGATGAGAGTGAGAAAAATATTCAGGTTAATCTGAATTTTGCAAAAAATAGCATTAATTGTCAATCGCACTTTCAATCATTCAACCGGAAAACAGATAATTGGTTTAAGCTGCTTGACTTTACTGCAATGCCATGTGATAACTTGATAGTCAAAGAGACGACACAAGCTGCTAACCTCAATAATAAAACAATCTTGAATGAAAATATCGATTCCATGCTTGAACAATCTTATGCCAAGATAACCCGTTTTATGAAGACAGAAAATCTGATTCAAAACTTATATCGCCATGAGGATGCTTTGATCATTGAGTTGGGATTGGACGTGGATTTTTTCATTGAGAATCCATTGTATTCAGGAAATATTTTAGATTTTATTTTTAGTTTACTCTTAGTGTCTGATGCAAGTTTTGATGTTGAGTTCGCTTTTCCAGTCACGCTCAATATAGCGCAGGCAATTTTCCCTGTTAAATATTTTTATCCGAAAAAAATTAAAATCGAATCGGTTTGTGAAAATGAGACGCAGAAGCAGTTATTAAACGTAACAATCTATAATGAAAACCATGTTAAAATCGCGTACTTACAAAATATAAGTATTTTATCCTACTATTCTGTGCGCAATACGAGTGATGCTGAACTCCCTGGGTTGCAGTATTATGATAGAAAATTTATTAAAAATAATAACGTTATTTTTGATTTGGACGATAAACATATTATTTAACAATTAAAGGAGATTAATGATGGCTAATCAATTATTATCAGATGAAGTGATAACTTCTTTTTTAACTACTTTTCTTAAAAAAGCTATTCATGGGGATATTTCAGATATTAATACAAATACCCGCATATTGGATCTTGGCATTACGTCAATAGAAATGATTGATTATGTGCGTAGAATACAAGAGGAATTTGAGATCATGATTTCTCTACAAACGCTGGTTAAAGATGGACTAACACTGGTGGATTTGTTAGAGCACATCAAAGAACGAATGCAAGCTAAAGAGAATGTGGTTAAAGAACAAAAACATTTATTACTGAATACTAAAGAATTTCCTGTGTTAGATTATCAATTGGAACTTTGGTATTACTATAATTATTCGGACGAATTAGCCGCCAGCTATAACAGTTATACTGTTTTTGACATAACAGGCCATGTCAATGAAAATTTGTTTAAAGAATCAATCAAGATGCTCAGTGCACAATATGATTTTTTGCGATTATCTTTTAAAGAAGCTGAAATGATTCAGACTGTTTCACCCGATAGTACAGTTAAGTTTGAAACAATGGATGTTAACAGTAACAATAGCGATGATTCAAATGAGTTAATGTCTGCAAAAGGCACGATACAATCACTGGTTAGCGATAAATTTGATATATTTTCAGGTGTTTTAAACATTTATTTGTTGTCAAATCAAAACAACCACCAAGCCCTTCTTTTCTTTAGCCATGAAATAATCTTTAATGCAAGAAACCTGATTGATATTTATAATAAAATACTGGATACATATAATGGCTTTTTCAAGGGGCAGCATGATGAAAAAAGTAAAAAAGTGATAAGCCCCTATGCTGATTATGTGAATAAAGTAATAGCCATGAAAGACACTATTGTCAATAGTGACGTGAAAAAATCATTATTGAATTATTTACAAGGTGCGGACACTAATTATTATAGTTTGCCAACGGATAAACTAAGACCCGGTATCAAGCAATATTATGGTGATAGATTAAGTACAAAACTTGATGCTAATACGATTAACGCACTAACCCAATGGAATAAAGAGCACAAATGCACGATGTTTAATTATCTGTGTTTTGCTTTTTCTATGCTAAGTTCTAGACTAAGTAACACGGATACCGTGACAATGGGTAGCTACGGAGATATCAGTAACCTTGTTGGGCACAGTGATTTTAACACGCAAAATCATATAGCGATACATACGACCTTAGAAAATAATAAAACGCTTCTAGAGAATATAAATATATTCTCAAAACAGATGGCACAAGTATTTGATAATCAATACTATCCATTTCATAATTTAATAAAAGACTTAAATTTAGAGAGAGATCAGAGTAGAACACCACTTTTTTCTGTGTTTTTTCAGTATGTTGAGTTACCTGAAATTAATAGTACAAGTGATTTTGAGTCAAGAATGACTATTCTGCCTGTCCAATTCGCTAAATACGATTTAGTGGTAACCATTAATAAAGTGGGAGGAGCTTATCTCATTAATTTTGATTATTCAACCGAATTATTTTCATTAGAAACCGTTAAGCATTGGCTACGTTTGTATAAACATATGATTGAAGATATGCTTAATCATGCTGACACCAAGCTGAAAGATTATATTTGTTGCACTCAAGAACAAACGGCACTTCTAGCATCATGGAGCAATAATAATGTAGATGTTGGCTATCAAAGTGTTGTTGAAAAAACCAATAGCGCTTACCTTGCTAATCCCAGTGCAATTGCTATTATAGAGAATTCAAAAAAATCACTTATCAGCAACTGAGTGAAAAAGTTAATTTATTAACTCGCCATCTACTCACCGTAACGAAAGGTGAAAATGTGCCTGTCGGCATACTGTTGCCTCATGATTCATCGCAACTCATTGCTGTTTTATCCATTCTGAAAGCAGGTGCAGCTTTTATCCCATTAGATGTTGAGTTTCCTCTAGCAAGAATTACCAATATCATTGCTGATGCTAATGTGAATGTCATGATTTTGAGTGGTAATGACAAAGATAGAATAAATAGTTTGGACGTAAAGGGCGTAAATATTATTGATATTAATCATTATCCTCAAGAAAATAATGTCGATCAATTCCCGACTATTACTCCAGAAAAAACGGCCTATATTATGTATACCTCGGGTACTACGGGACAGCCTAAAGGTACTATCGTATCTCATGCTGCATTAGCAAATTTTGTAGAGTGGCTTTGTGCTGAGTTTACTAATGGGGAATACGATTATACTTTGTATTCAACATCATTATGTTTTGATATTTCGATGATTGAAATATTTTTGCCATTATGTAAAAACGCGACAATTATTGTAGCGGAAAATCTCTTAGTTATGAATGAATTATCCTCCAAAGATAAAATAACGTTTATTAACACCGTGCCATCATTAGTCGCGGAATTAATGAAGAAAGATAGCGCATTACCCGCGCAATTAAAGTTATTGACGTTGATGGGTGAGCCACTTAATGTGGAATTGACGCAGAAAATTTATGCTAATGCTGATTCGCTACGAATTATTAATGGATATGGGCCGACAGAAGCAACTATATTGACAACCTATTATCATGTGTCTAAAGATGAACAACGTATTGCTATAGGTAAGCCAGTCAATAATTGTAATGTGCTTATACTTGATGGAAATCAGAATTTCACGCCCATTGGTGGTGTAGGTGAATTGTATATTGGCGGAAAAGGTTTAGCGGATGGTTATTTAAATAGAGAAATGTTAAACGAAGCGTTATTTATTGACGTGAAAGATTTCGATGGTGCTTTAAAACGTTATTATAAATCAGGTGATAGGGTACGGTATAGAGCTGATGGCTATTTAGAATACGTAGGTAGGCTTGATGCTCAGGTGAAAATAAGTGGTATCAGGATTGAATTGCCTGAAATTGAAAATGTATTAAGTGCAATAGATAACGTTGACTCTTCGGCTGTAGTCTTAGCACCGCATGATGAGAAAAAACTATACGCATTTGTTGTTACAGAAATGAATATAGATGAAAGTGCTATTAAAAAACACTTAATGACGATTTTGCCGACCTATATGATTCCTCATCGTATTATGGCTATTAAATCATTACCCTATTTGATTAGTGGAAAGATAGATAGATTGGCACTGCAGAATTTAATTTCTGTCGATGATAAATCGCAACAAAAAAACAGTGATTCTTCTTTGACAATGAATAAAGGCGAGACTGAAATAGCTAATTTATTTAAAGAGCTATTAAATATTAAAGCGGTTTATAACAATGATAATTTTTTTGAACTGGGCGGTAACTCGCTAATTGTCGTTGAATTAATCAGTCGATTAAGAAAGCTATTTGGCATTAAACTCAGTTTTCGTGATTTTTATCAGACACCCACACCATCAGGTATTTTTGCGTCAATTCAGTGCTTGATTGAAGATGAGAAGAGAAAAAAA
>JAESTO010000137.1 GCA_016763565.1 Gammaproteobacteria bacterium
ATCATAAATTTATGATCACTATGATGATCTTATGTTCCGGCATTGGTGGCATTTTATATGGCTATGATGTTGGCGTCTTCTCTGGTGCCATGCCCTTTATCAAACAATTGCTTTTTCCCCATTTATCGACACAAGCGATGACTATAAAAATAGGCATCTTAGGCGGTGCCGTATTTGGTGGGGGGCTAATCGGCACCCTCATTACGGGTTACTTATCTGATCGCTTTGGTCGACGCACCATGATTATCGCCGCCAGTTTATTATTTATCTCTGGCATTATACTGATTTTATTTGTTTCCACTTTTTGGGAATTATTGGCTGCGCGCATTGTTTTAGGTATCGCTGTCGGTGTTGTATCAGTCGCAGTGCCGTCCTATTTAACCGAAATTGCGCCGACGGCTATTCGCGGCAAAAGTGTGGCTATTTTCCAAGTATTCTTAACGCTAGGCATTTTATTAGCGTACTTAGTCGATTTATATTTCACACCGTCGGGTAATTGGCGAGCAATGTTTGCAGTGATTGCTATACCTACATTCATACTACTCATTAGTATGATAGTACTACCCGAATCACCTCGATGGTTAGTGTCACACATAAAAATTAAAAAAGCGATGGCGGTACTTGGCAAAACCCGTTCGCCCGTTGAGGCCCATCAAGAAATGCAAGAGATTATCGCAAGCTTAAAAGAAAAGCGTTCTCACTGGGCTGATTTGTTTCAAAAGCGCCTAGCTTTGCCACTATTCTTAGCAATATTCGTTGCAGTATTTAATCAATTTACCGCAATCAATGCCTTTCTCCAATACGCACCTAGCATATTTAAAAGTGCAGGCTTAGCCTCTAATGTTGGTGCGATTAGCAGCACCATTTACCTAGGGAGTGTAAATTTTATTGTAACCATCATTTCGCTGTTCTTAGTCGACCATGTTGGACGACGCTTATTATTGATAGCCGGCACTGCCGGCATTGTGTTGTCGTATGTTTTTCTTGCCGTTACCAGTGGCATGGCTTTCTCTGCTCACACGCATAGTATCCTAGCATTAATTGGCTTGCTCAGTTTCGTGGCCTGTTTTGCCATAGGACCAGGCGTGGTAGTTTGGTTAGTGCTATCTGAATTATTCCCTACGGAAATCAGGGGTAAAGGTATTGCCCTAAGCCTATTTGCGAGTTCATTGAGTGCATGGTTAGTCACCACCTTATTTCTACCCCTCAAAAATTATTTAGGTTTGAGCGGTAGCTATTGGTTATTTGCTGCATGCACTGTCATATATTGTGTCGTGGTTCTGGTATTGTTGCCAGAAACGAAACAAAAATCATTAGAACAAATACAACGGGAATTACAGCAACGTTCGAAAAAAATTTGGCATTAATCACGTAGCTTAGCGATAGCAGCATGCTTAGCGATTTCTTTTTTTTCTGACGGTGAGTTGGTAGGATGTTGGCGATTAAAATTTAACAAAAATTTATCAACATCGCTAACAAACCCTTGGGGTTCACCCAATATTTTTTTGAGTACTTTAAACATTATTTTCTCAGTTATCCTAGAAATGGTCATTGTGTATTATAAACCAATAGGAGAGGTTAAGGTATGATAACGCGCAATACGGGGACCGTTATCAATATCAGCTCAGTTACTAGCCGGGAAACCTTTCCTAACCATGCAACTTATGGTGCAACGAAATTTGCAGCGCATGCCCTCACAGAAAATATGCGTGAGGAAGTTGCCAGCCATAATGTGCGCTTTATCACTAGGACTCCCGGAACCGTTGAAACAGAATCGCTGAGTCATACAACATCCACCCGTATTAAAGAAGGCTATGAAAGCTAGAAGAGCGAGATCGGTGGTGTGTTAACGCCAAACGGGATTGCTCGCACTATTATTTTTGCCTATCAACACCCACAACAGGTTTGCATGCACGAAATCGTTGTCGCAGCAACGCGCCAAGCTCCCTAATTCCTACCTTAGTAGAACGAGCAAAACCCATGTTGAAAACCCAGCAGGGCAGGTTTACAACCTGCTCCCACAATCTTTAGCAAGACTAAAACATGACCTTAATGACATTAATATGACCCACAGGTTACTCTATCGAGCCCTGCTAAATCTTGATAACAGTTAATAGCGTTAAAGCCGTTAGCACTTAAAATATCGGCTACCCGTTTAGCTTGTGCCGCACCATGTTCTAAGTATAGATAGCCCGATGGTTTTAAATATTGCGTTGCTTGTTGGGCAATTATGCAGATAGCGTCTAAACCTTCTGCACCTGAAACTAAGGCAGTTTGTGGTTCAAACGGCAAATCACCTTGTGTTAAATGTACATCATTCATAGCTATATAAGGCGGATTGCTCACAATCACATCATAATTTTTTTCTGGTAGCGCAGTACACCAATCACTTGCACAAAATGTAATATTATTTATCGCCAAACGTTGCGCATTAGATCGGGCCAGCGCTAAGACCGGCTGACGATTATCCGATGCAATAATTTCCCAATGGGGCCGTTCACTAGCAATAGCCAAGGCAATCGCGCCACAACCGGTGCCTAAATCAGCAAGAGTAATGCATTGATCGGCACGAAAAATTTTTAAAATTAATTCCACCAATAATTCTGTTTCATGGCGAGGAATTAATGTATGCGAATTAATCTGTAAATCCAGAGACCAAAATTCACGACGCCCTAGCAAATAAGCAATGGGCTCGCTTTGCTGTCTACGCCTCAGCAACAGTAAGTAGCGTTTATATTGCACTTGCGTTATTATTTTTTCGCCATGCGCTAATAAGTAACTTCGTTCACATTGTAAAACATAACTTAATAATATTTCAGCTTCTCGTTGTGGTGAATCTTGTTGCGCTAAAATTTGACAAGCCCATTGTAATAATGCCGCAATAGAGAAACTACGGGTCATCACCAAATGCGGCTAGTTGATCGGCTTGGTGCTCACGCACTAAATTATCAATCACTTCATGTAAATCACCTTCCATAATTTCTGACTACTTATACAAGGTTAAATTAATGCGATGATCGGTCACACGTCCTTGAGAATAATTATAGGTGCGAATACGTTCTGAACGATCGCCACTGCCGATAAGATTACGGCGCGTTTCTGTTTGCTCGGCTTGTTGTTTGTCTTGCGCCGCTGCCAATAAACGCGACTGCACAAACTCATCGCCCGCGCACGATTTTTATGTTGTGAACGTTCATCTTGACATTCAACCACCGTACCTGTTGGCAAATGGGTAATGCGAATAGCTGAATCAGTTTTATTTACATGCTGTCCACCGGCGCCAGAAGCACGATAGGTGTCAATACGCAAATCGCCCGTATTAATATCAATCGCGTCAATTTGTTCGGCTTCAGGAATAATTGCCACCGTACAAGCAGAGGTATGTACACGCCCTTGTGATTCTGTTGCTGGCACACGTTGCACCCGATGCGCACCTGATTCAAATTTTAGTTGTGAATACACATTACTGCCAATCACACGCGTAATAATTTCTTTATAGCCGCCATGATCACCTTCATTTGCACTCAGCACTTCTGTTTTCCAGCCTTTATTTTCTGCGTAACGCATATACATACGAAACAAATCGCCTGAGAAAATTGCAGCTTCATCGCCACCTGTACCCGCACGAATTTCTAAAAACACGTTATTATCATCGTGTTGATCTTGCGGCAATAATAAAACTTGTAATTGTTGTTCTAACGCAGTGATTTGTTGCTTGGTTTGTGCAAATTCCTCTTCTGCTAATTCACGCATCGCTTGATCGACATCGCCCAACAACTCTTTTGCAGATTGCTGCGCATCCTGTGCGTGCTGATAAGCATTGAAACAAGTCACCATAGGCTCTAAGTGCGCATATTCTTTTGATAGCTCACGAAAGCGATTTTGATCACTAATCACCTGAGCATCACTTAATAATGCACTTACTTCTTGATGACGATCAACAAGTATCAATAATTTGTTTTTGATTGAAGATTTCATCAGTTATTTTTCACGGTACATAATTCTGTTTGTTCCAAACCCAACAATTTTTTTGACCACGCTAATAAATCTTTACGCCCTTCATGACTGGCCTTACGCATTTGTACACTAGGCGCATGCATTAATTTTTGCGTTAGTTTTTTACCTAATGTAATGATAACATCTTCCGCAGCGTTACCATTTTTTAAGGCTAATAATGCTTTAGCCACGGCTTGGTCACGCAATTGTTCAACATGATGGCGATATTCACAAATCGCTGGCGTCGACTTTAATGAGGACTGCCATTGTTGAAAATACTGCACTTCTTCTTCAATAATCATTTCTGCCTGCTTAACAACCGATTGACGATAACGTAAATTGTCATTGGCTAATTGTTGCAAATCATCAATGTTATATAAATGAACATGAGCCAATTCGCCCACCTGTGATTCAACATCTCGCGGTACAGCCAAATCAACAATGAATAAAGGTTGATTATCTCGCGTTTTCATCGCACTTTCTACCAACCCTTTGCCAAGAATAGGTAAAGAGCTGGCTGTCGAGGTTACCACTACATCCATCGCGGCTAAATGTTGTGGGATATCGCTGATAGTAATACTAGCACTGTCACTTTTTTCTGCTAACTCGCGGGCATGCTCTAACGTACGATTGGCAATGGTTAAATGTTTCACGTGATGATCAACAAAATACCGTGCGACTGACTCGATAGTTTTTCCCGCACCAATTAACAACACCTTCGCTGTTGTTAAGTCGGCAACTATCTTTTCAGCCAACTGCACAGCAATATAAGCAACCGACATAGAACCTTGACCAATCTGTGTACTATAGCGAATTTTCTTTGCTGCCGAAAACACATAAGGAAACAGATGCCCTAAACGGTCAGCAATCGTATTAACGTCAACGGCCAAGGTATACGCCAATTTTACTTGACCCAAAATTTGTGGTTCACCCAGCACCATTGAATCCAAACCGCCCGCAACACGCAATAAGTGCTTAACAACGGCCTGTTCACGGTAAATATAAAAATATTGTGTAATCTCAACGTGTGAAAGATGAAAGCGTTGCTGTAACCACCTCAACAAATCACCCTGTTCATGGGCAACGGCATAAATTTCCATACGGTTGCATGTTGAAACAATCACGGCTTCTTTAATGCCTACTTGATGAGTCAAATCTTGCAAGGCTAGCTGCAATGACGCATTATTCAACGCCACACGCTCACGAACAGCAAGCGGCGCGGTTTTATGATTTATACCACAGACAAATAAAAACATAATTTTAATTAAATGATAGACAATTATTCTAGCAAGGGTGGTTGGTGGCATTTAGCTAACAAATTCACCATTGCTCTAGTATTTCAGCAAATCCGGCAATTCTACCATGTCTGATTAGCGATTATATATTTTTAAAAACCTACGATGATTTTTAATGGACAAAGATGCAGGCTAGGCATAACACACCTATTTATGGCTATAATTTAGCACCTATGGTGCGCAATCCAGCTCAGGCGTAAAACCAACACAGCAGCATTAAAAGATGCATGTTGTTACCATTTTGGATATACTTATCATTCGTTTATTCAAAACTGATTGTAACAATATTACCGATGATTAAGCCACCCCTTAAATTATTAAATAACAACCGTAATATTTTTTTTGGCAATACACATGTGTTAGGATTCACACTGCTAGAATTGCTTATTACGCTAAGCATTGTGACCATTTTATTGGTCATTACAGCAATAGGCATGGGCAATATCGCTAGCAAATATAGCGCAGATAAAGAAATCAAGCAATTATATGTTGCCATCAATTATGCGCGCAGCGAAGCCATAAAAAC
>JAESTO010000138.1 GCA_016763565.1 Gammaproteobacteria bacterium
TACGGCTGCGTCTGCCAAGCACCATGTGGGCGGCATTATATATCATAGATAACAAGCAAATAATACGCAAGGAGAAAGTAGAGAAATTAAAGGCGCTATTAGCCAAGGCGCTTGAGAAAATATCCTCTGAGAGGCCGAAAACAACGACGGTGATGTATGGGCGGATGCTAGCACACCTGAATCACCACTACCCTTCAGAGGATAAAAAAAAGCACAGCAAATCCTAGGCTAATATGTTGGTTAATTCCCAAGGTACGTCACGAACCAGACATTACATCATCATTGACGTTGCTGATAGGGATAATGGTAGTCAGTAGCAGTGTGATATCGTTCATATATCTCGTGAAAATATAACGTAAGATTCTTGTTTAATTTTTCTACTGAATCACTTGGCAATGCAAAAAAATCAATCCGTATCACCGGATGTTCCTGCTATGGCCAATCGTTCTGCGCTATCCGTAAGCCCTTGAATAAATCTTTCTTGCCTTGAAATATCGCCTCCAATGTCGAAATTAATCATGACTTACCCACGCGATGTGGACGAAAAAGAAAGCACGTTTCCCCCAGTCTAAATAAGTTGATAAATTAATTCCGTTTTATCAATATACCCATAATTTCCAACAAGAATCTCTTGAATGTGCTGTGTACCTATGAGTAAATTTTTCATCCATGCATCGTAACATAGCCCATTGCTGTGTAGCGCTACGTTTAACGCCGCAAGCGACGGGGCACGGTTATTAAGTTAAGCCTGCGTCAAGGCAATAAGCTATTAAAAGTAGGAGCTGCCGTGTAAGCCGATACCTTGATATGAAGAGTATCGGTGCTAGCACCCACGGTCGATAGACTCTATTTTGAAGTGCAGCACAGATACTCACCTTAATTATGTTATTATCGCTGCTATCAAATGATACAGTCAGCCATGAACAGTTATATCACCATTAAAAACCTCTGCTTTACACGTGAAGAGCGTTCTATCTTTGATGGCATTAACATTACTATTCCACGCGGAAAAATCACCGCTATCATGGGACCCAGCGGCACGGGAAAAACCACATTATTACGCTTGATTGCGGCACAATTACAGCCGGATTTGGGAACCATTGACGTCAATGGCCACAATATCCATCAACTATCTCGTCAAACACTTTTTGCTATGCGTCAAAATATGGGCATGCTCTTCCAAAGTGGCGCTCTGTTTACGGGATTAAGTGTCTTTGAAAACGTTGCGTTTCCATTGCGCGCACATACTAGCTTTGATGAACGTATGATCGAGGATCGGGTATTACGTAAACTGCAAGCGGTTGGTTTGCGTGGTGCATACCGCCTAATGCCTAATGCCTTGTCAGGGGGGATGGCCCGTCGCATTGCATTAGCTCGCGCCATTGTTTTAGACCCCCAGTTAATTATGTACGATGAGCCCTTTACGGGCCAAGATCCCATTTCCATGGGCGTATTAGTTAAGCTGATTAAACAATTAAATGATTCACTGGAAGCCACCAGCATTATTGTTTCTCACGATGTACAAGAAACCTCCGAAATTGCTGATTACATTTATATATTAGCGGGCGGGAAAATTGTTGGCCACGGCACACCTGAAGCGCTTAATCATTCTACCCAACCGCAAGTTAAGCAATTCATGCATGGCTTGCCTGATGGCCCAGTACCCTTTCATTATCCAGAGAATAATGACCTAACCGCGCTGCGAGGAGAACCTACCCCGTGATTATGCATGCGTTACAAACAATGGGTCATGTTACACTGCAGGTTTGCGATCGTATCGGTAGCTCAGGATTGATGCTAACGCGTGCGTTGTGGCGCAAACCTCAACCACTGAAAAGTTTTCCTTTACTGATCGAGCAGCTGCATTCTGTCGGCGTTTTATCGTTGGTTATTATTATTGTCTCAGGTGTTTTTATTGGCATGGTCGTCACGTTACAAGGCCACCATACCTTAACGCAGTTTGGTGCTAGCGCAGCATTAGGACAATTATTGGCATTAAGTGTAGTCAGAGAGCTTGGCCCGGTCGTCACGGCCTTGTTATTTGCCGGCCGTGCTGGCTCAGCCTTAACTGCAGAAATTGGTCTAATGAAAACAACGGAACAATTAAACGCGATGGAAATGATTGGCGTTGACCCATTATGGCGAATTATTTCACCGCGGTTTTGGGCTGGCATGATTTCTATGCCGTTATTAACCTTGATTTTTAATGCCGTTGCCGTGTTAGGTGGCTATATGGTTGCCGTACAATGGCTAGGTGTTGATGGTGGAACATTCTGGTCAAACATGCAAGCATCGGTGAATTTTCAAACGGATATTGCTAACGGTGTGATTAAGAGCATAATATTCGGCATGGTCATTACCTGGGTGGCTGTTTATCAGGGATATGCCTGCCAACCTACGGCAGAAGGTATTGGCCGTTCAACAACAAAAACCGTAGTCTATTCTTCACTAGCCATTTTAGGGCTAGATTTTATTTTAACCGCAATGATGATGGGAGGTTGGTAATATGCATCGTAAAACCACTGAAGTAACTGTTGGCATATTCATGGTAATTGCCGTCGCTGCACTCGTATTTTTAGCATTTAGCGTGAGTGGCTTAACTAGCTTTATAGGCAACCGAGGCTATACTATTAGCGCGGTATTTAATAATGTGGGCAGTTTAAAACCGCGCGCACCCGTATCAATTGCGGGGGTAAACGTAGGAGAAGTGGTTGCTATTCATTTAGATCCAAAAACTTTTTACGCCGTTGTCACGTTGCATATTCATTCAGACATTGCATTAGCAACCGATACTTCTGCAAGCATTTTAACCGCTGGTTTATTGGGTGCTAACTATATTAATCTATCGCCCGGTTACAATAAAATATTGTTACACCAGGATGCTCAGATTGCATTAAAGGACACACACTCTGCGCTGATTTTGGAAAAATTAATCAGCAAGTTCTTATAATCTTAACCATAGGTACAGCCATGTTAAAACGTTTATGTCTAACCAGTATCTTCCTTATCGCCACGGCTTGGGCAACAGCAGTAAATGCGCAACCCGAATCCGAATCGCCCACGACAGTGTTGCAAACCCTATCGCAACACGTAGCGAATTGGACTCGCCAACA
>JAESTO010000139.1 GCA_016763565.1 Gammaproteobacteria bacterium
ATTAATAATTCCAGACACAACAATACGGCTAACGCTCGAAAACGTAAACACACTGCTTCGTCGGAAGATGAGAGCTGATTGAAAACTAAGGAGGCCATCATGCCAGACAACCCCACTCACTTCTCCTGTTTGTCTATAGCGTTCCCCTACGCGTTTCTGGATATTTGTTCTCATGATTTCTTCGCCCTCTCTCATTGAGAAATGACGAATAGATCATTGTTTTATATACTTGTCAATTCCAATTTAGAACTGCGATTGCCCTGCACTTTGTCCGGGATAGGATTAACCGCTCACGTTTCATCAACGACCATTTTTAAAATACTGAGATAGTTATTTATTATGCTCCGCGCATCACTGCTTGAAATAAATCGCTCATCAAAATTAGTGTAGAAACGCATACTGTCATTATTAGCGTCTCTACTCACTGTAAGGTTCAATGGGTAGTGATATCGGTCAAAAAAAACTGGCTCAACCATCATTTCATTATCAACAATCTCTTGTGGTATTTCCCGCATATGATGAAAATGAATATAGTTAAACGTTGCAAAAAATAACTCTTGTTGATTAATATCATTCAGCAATTGTGGCAACGGATAACGACCATAAGATTCATCCACTTCAATTAATCGACGGTGAGTTATTTGCATATCGGCAGTTTCTAACGTGTTCATGTTAAATTGCATATGAAAGGGAATGATATTCCAAAACATACCGATGGCTGTTAGTGAATTGGGTAGGCTATCTGTACGACCATTGGTTATCACACCCACAATACTGTCTTGTCTACCGATAAATTGACTTATTGCTAACGAAAAGGCACTGAGCAATATCGATTTAATCGACACATTCCTCTGCTTGCCTAAGATCAATAAACGTTCAACTAAAACAAGTTCAATATTCACCGGCAACTCATTTCTATTCTCTGAACTATCTGTTCTATCAGTCCTTAATGTAAGCAATACAGGATTAACTGCCGATAAACTACGCTGCCAATAGTGTTTTATTTTCTTATCATCCAATACTTTCTGTTCTTGTTGAACAAATATTTTGTACGTGTTGGCTGATGGTTTACTGCCAGAATAAAAGAGTTGTTTCATAAACTCGATATCCGACCACCCATCAATAATTGCATGATGAAATGATACGCCTAAAGCGATATTTCCTTCACTTAATTGCATCACATGAAGACGCAACAATGACTGATCAGTAGCAAATGCATCAAATAATCTCGCCCTATCTTTGGATAACCAATCGTTTATTTTTTCTTCTTGCTGATCTAAAGGCAGATGTGAAATGTCTTCAACACGCACATTCACTACATGGGTTTTTTTAACAATTTGCACTAATCGCTGATCAGCCAAACGTACAAAATAGCTGCGGAATATGGGAGTTACATTGACAATACTATTCAGTGTTTGTGTGAATCGTTTGATAGAAAATCCTTTTTTCCTTAACTTGTATATTTTCTGAGGATGATATACCCCTTCTTTGTGATGCGTATACTGCTGAATCATTAATGATTGCATCTGGCTTGCTGGATAAATATTTTCAATACTGCTGTCAGTATTTTCCATTACCTTATCTAACGCTTGTTGTGTGATAACAGACATGGCGTCAAAGTCACTCGGTGTATACTCCTGTGCTTTATTCTTAATAATCGCTTGGCAATGTGCAATCACTTTCCTCAGCTGCTGTTCTAAAAACCGGGTCATGCGTTGGGTTTGTGCGGCTGACAATTGAGTCACCACATTGAATTTCAGCTGCTTATTAATCACTTTGGCATTGATGCTAATGAGGTTCTGATCTCGATTATCTGAATGCATAGAGAGCCCAGAAGGTTCTGAAGTTAATTGCCAAAAATCCGCTTGACTATCAAACGGCTCTAAGTAGTTAAAGCTAATTGGCGGTAAAATTGGATGGTTTACAGCACGGGTCTGTTGGTCAGGAAATGCCCCATGGCCTAAACCTTTATGAGGGATCGCTCTGAGGCCTTCTTTCATGTGCTTAATACTGTCTCTCAGGCTCGCTTTCACTTCCAGTTTAACGGGATACATTGTCGTGAACCAACCCACCGTACGGCTGGTATCAACATGCGCATCAATGGCCTCTCGTCCAAGCCCTTCTAAGGTCACTCCCTGAATGGAGTCACCCTGCCAATCTTGTAAGGTATACGCCAATACTGTCAATAAGAGATCATTGGTTTCGGTGTGATACGCTTGGTTCGCGTGTTCCAGTAATTGTTGTGTGGTCTGTTGATCCAATGCAAAATGGCTCTGCTGATAAGAAATCGTCTGACTGCCATCTTTTATCTTCTCTCTATACTGTTCATAGTCAGGCAACTGTGTCATTTGAGCTATCCAATAAGCGTGTTCTGATGGATACGTCTTGGTATACGTTTTGACAGTCTTGACCCATTGTCGATAGCTACTGGTTTTTTCAGGCAGACTTTTACCTTGGTAAAGCTGTTGGATATCTTCTATAAGGACACGCCAGGATACCGTATCAATGATCAAGTGATGAAAAGCAAAATAAATACGCGCACTGCCATCTTGATAACCGTGCAGATAGCCCATTTGCCATAGCGGACCTGCTTCGCGATTAAAATGACTCTGCCATTGCGTCAGTCTCTCACTTTGTTCTTGTGTAGTCACGTCAGAAACATCCAATGTTTTTAGTTCAGGCAGAGCAATACTGGCATGATAAGTTTGCTGATGCACTGATTCATACGTCACTCTTAACATATCATGATGGGCAGCTAGTTGTGCAATGCAAGATTGCAACTGCTCACGGTCTAACGCAGGCACCTTTACCAAGAAAGATTGATTCCAATGGTGAGGAGCATTGAAGTGCTGGGCTTCAACCTGATCAAAAAACCAAGATTGAATAGGCAGTAAATCAAACGTACCCTCTAGCACACCTTGCTCTGTATAGGTTTCAATCGCCGCCTGTTCAGAAGCCAAATGCTGGGCCAGTTGCTCTACTGTTCGATGAGCAAAAATTGCTTTAACGTTGCATGTATAACCGGCTTGCCGTAAACGAGAGCTAAGCTGTATAGTCAGTATTGAGTCACCGCCTATTCTAAAAAAGTCATCCTTAATACCCACACGTTCTAAATCTAATACCGCTTGCCAGATTTGACAAAGCGCATGTTCCAATTCACTGGAAGGTGCCACATAGTTTTCCTCAGCCCTTTGCCACACTAGCTCCGGTAAGGCCTTGCGGTCAAGCTTACCATTCACCGTCAATGGAAAAGATTCCAGACGCATAAACGCACTGGGGATCATATAATCCGGTAGGCTTTGATCTAAATGTTCGATCAGTATTTCATCTGTGATGACGTGCTCACTGACATAATAAGCGATGAGGTACTGACGCGTTTCTGCTGTATCGTTGCTATGCACTTTAGCAAGAACTGCAACTTGCTTGATCTCAGGATAACTTGAAAGAGTGTTTTCAATCTCGCCAAGCTCTATCCTAAACCCACGTATCTTCACTTGAAAATCACTACGGCCAATATACTCTAGATTACCATCGGGCAACCATTTCACTAAATCGCCTGTTTTGTAGAGCCGGGCATACCCAGCCTTCTTATCTGACTCCGTTGCAAAAATATTTTCTATAAATCGCTCTTTAGTGAGCTCAGGTTGATTCAAATAACCCCGTGCTAAGCCCATGCCGCCTATGTATAGCTCGCCAACGACACGCATTGGAACCTGACTATGATTTTCATCTAACACATACAGCCTGGTATTTTGAATAGGCCGGCCAAGTTTGACTGGTTTACCTCGCTCGCATGCAAAGTAAGTCATCTCTATTGAAGCTTCAGTTGGACCGTATAAATTATGAATAGCCAAATGATTAGATTGACACAATTGATAGGTTTGCTCTGATAGCGTTGATGTCAATAGCTCACCACTACAAAATAAATACCGTAACGACTGGCTGTAATGCTTGCCAGTCATTTCAAGTGTGTGATTAAATCCTTCAAGCATTGAAGGCACAGAATGTAAATGCGTTATCCCATGCTGCTCAATTAAATGGATTAAATACTCACTGTCCTTATGGCCTTCTGGCTTTAACATGACAAGGCAGCCACCGTACCAATTTGCCCATAACAATTCACAAACTGACACATCAAAGATATAGGGTGTTTTTTGTAAGATTTTATCCCCAGAAGATAAAGGATATTTTTTCTGCATCCAATCAATATGATTAATGACACCTTGATGGGTAAGCATCACCCCTTTTGGCTGACCTGTGGTTCCAGACGTGTAAATCACATAAGCCAAATCCGTCGCGTTGCTTTGTGCTGTGAGATTACTAAGAGATTCTTCCTTATACAACATGCTCTCTATCGTGATCAACGCAACCTCTTTTCCCATGCACGGTTGTAGCCGATTTTTAAGGTGACTTTGTGTGAGCAGCATCTTGCTTTGGGTATCGTTCACCATGAACGTGATCCGCGCTGCTGGACAGTAGGGGTCGATGGGCACATAGGCGCCACCAGCTTTAAGCGTGGCCAAAATACCAATCACCATGTCCAAACTTCTATCCAAACATAAGGTAATGAGCGTATCAGGTTTCAGAGGGTTGCCGGTATGACGTTGATATCGGTTCCGAATATATCGTGCCAGTTGATTCGATTGTTGGTTCAGCTCTTGATACGTCAACTGCTTGTCTTCAAAGACTAACGCAATATTATCGGGTGTTTTTTTCACCTGCGCTTGGAATAACTGTTGAATGGTTTTGTCTTTGGGATAATCAGTCTTGGTATTATTCCACTCAACTAATAGCGTATGCCGCTCCTCTTCACTCAAAAAACTATATTGATCCACGCGCTGTCCAGGATCATTGATAATTGCCTGAGCCAATAGGGCGTAATGCTTTGTAAAGTGAATGATAGTTTCTTCATAGAAAATATCCGCGTTATAGCATACCTTGACATCCAGTCCATTGTCTTTTTCTATTAACGCCAATCGCAGATCAAGTTCACCGGCTTGATGCACCTCAGATAAAATTTCAAGATCACCGTATTTTGCTATTAAGTCATGTTCATCATCTCGAACAAGAAAATTTTGCAGAATAAAACTGGTTTGAAAGACAGGAGAATGTGCTGGGTGTTGTTTTTTATTCAGCTCCGATACCAACGTAGAAAATGGATAAACAGAATGCTCTAAGCCACGAGTCACTACCCGCTTTATTTTTTCCAAATAATCACTGAATAATTGAGTACCCTCAATGTGACTACGCAAAGCCATCATATTGATAAAGTGACCTTCCGTGTGTTCAACACGTTTTCCAGCTCCACCGGCTACGGGAACACCAATAATAATATCGTTTTGATGCGTGTATCGATAAAGAAGAATTTTGTAGAGGCCTAATAACAGCATAAATAAACTAACCTCCTCTTTTTCAGCTAGCTGTCGT
The DNA here is from genome assembly GCA_016763565.1 of Gammaproteobacteria bacterium. The sequence goes on from JAESTO010000139.1 coordinate 5,428, forward strand.
AGGGAATGCGTGAGTACTTCAGGTAAAGTAACAGAGTAAGTCTTGCCCGTATAAACAGATCGAGCGGCTCTCATCTTATCGATAGGAAAATCTAAAATAGGCAAATCCCCTGCCAGTTCTTCTTGCCAATAAGCTAAATGCTCTCCACCTTCTTTCTCCTTATCCGCCATC
>JAESTO010000140.1 GCA_016763565.1 Gammaproteobacteria bacterium
AAATGATCCGCATTGCTTGGCGTGATCTAGCTGGTTGGAGTGACTTAACACACACGATGCAAGAATTATCTGAGCTAGCTGATGCTTGTATTGATAGCAGCGCTACGATACTTCATCGCTGGCAATGTGAACAATGGGGCACTCCACGTGATGCACAATATAATATGCTGCCATTAATTGTTGTGGCCTTAGGTAAATTAGGTGCGCAAGAATTAAATTTCTCCTCTGATGTTGATTTGCTTTTCTGTTATGCAAAAGAGGGAGACATAACTGAACAACAATCCATCAGCCATCAGCAATTTTTTCATCGTCTGGGTTGCCAACTCATGAAAGTATTGCATCAAACAACCTGCGATGGCTTTGTATTTCGTGTGGATATGCGCTTGCGTCCTTATGGCGATAGTGGTGCATTAGTCAATAGTTTTGCTACATTAAAAGACTACTACCAACATTCAGGGCGTGATTGGGAACGTTATGCCTTAATAAAAGCACGCATAATAAGTGGCTATGATCATTCAAGTAAGCGTTTATTAGCTATCATTCGTTCATTCGTTTACCGACGCTATATTGACTTTGGCATGGTAGAAGCGTTACGCCAATTACAGCAATTGATTAGCCAAGAAGTACGGAAAAAATCATTAGAAAATAATGTCAAACGTGGCTCTGGTGGTATTCGTGAAATTGAGTTTATTGGCCAAACGTTCAAACTGATTCGTGGTGGTTTACGCGTTCGCCTGCAAGAGCGCAATACATTAAGTACCTTAATTCTTCTGCGTGAAATGGACTGTTTATCGGAAAATATTGTTGAACAATTAACTAAAGCTTATTATTTTTTACGTAATATAGAAAATCGTTTGCAAATGTATGCGGATCAACAAACGCAAACCCTGCCAACAGAGACCCAACAACAAATAAGTTTAGTCCTTGCCATGAAAATGGACTCTTGGCAACAATTATTGAAGGAGCTGCATCAGCATACACAGATTGTTCATCAAACATTTACAGCATTAATTGCCAAACCCAACTTGCAGCTTGATAACCCGGAGGCTGATGCTACCTTTAAAATGCTTCAAGCCTGTTGGCAGCAAACACTGAATAAACAACAAACCATTGATTTTTTTACGCAACAGAACATAATACAAGCAGAAGCGTGCTGGCAAATATTGTTAACACTGCATAATCATAAACCGTACCAAACACTATCGGCTATTGCCCATCAACATTTAGACAGCATTATGCCCCGTTTGTTACAAATAAGTTTACAACATGAAAATGCCTATACTGTTATTACGCGAATTATTACGGTAATAGAAGCTTTATTACGCGAATATAATTATTTGGCATTATTGGCAGAAAATCCTATAGCCTTATCCCAATTAGTAAAATTGTGTGCAGCCAGTCCGTGGATTACCCTACAAATTGCCCATATTCCTTCATTGCTTGATGAATTATTAGAACCTAACAATCTTTATGCCCCGCCTGATTTAGCCACACTAAAAAATCATTTGCAACATTATTTATTGTCTATTCCAGAAGATGATATAGAAGAACAAATGCATGCTCTGCGTAGTTTTAAACAAGCACATGTGCTACGCGTTGCCGCAGCGGAGGTTACCGATGCGCTACCACTGATGAAAGTAAGCGACTACTTGACTAATATTGCTAGTATTATTGTTAATCAAGTATTGCGACTAGCCTGGCATGAATTAACTAAGCGTCATGGCTATCCTCTTGAGCATGATGAAGATTCACCCATTAATTTCATTATCATTGCTTATGGAAAATTAGGTGGCATAGAATTAGGTTACGGCTCAGATTTAGATTTGGTTTTCTTATATCAAACCATAGATAATGAAGAACTCACCTCAGGAATGGAACCCATTAGTCAAGAATTATTTTACTCGCGCTTAGGGCAGCAATTAATTAATTTGTTAGGTGCACACAGTAAATTTGGCCGCTTATACGAAGTCGATATGCGTTTACGCCCTTCTGGTTCATCTGGATTATTAGTCCATCATATCGATGCCTTCGCTGATTATCAATATAATCAAGCATGGCCATGGGAACACCAAGCATTAGTCCGAGCACGTTGTATTGCTGGTAATAAAAAATTAGGGGAAAAATTTTTACTGCTACGCCAGCACGTATTAAAGCAAATATATAATGAACAGGCATTACAACAACACGTCCGTGATATGCGTAAAAAAATGCGCGCTGCCGTCAAAGAAAATTATGCGCTGCAATTTGACTTGAAACAAGGCCTGGGTGGTATAGCCGATATTGAATTTCTGGTGCAATACAGTGTGTTACGCTGGGCACATCAATACCCCAATTTGTTAGAATGGACAGACAATATCCGCATTTTAGAAAACTTAGCCATCGCTGGGTTATTACATGCTGACAAGGTAAAATTATTAAGTGACGCTTATCGTGCTTATCGCGCAGCACAACATCGCTTAGATCTACAAAACAGACCGAATTGGGTTAATGATGATCAGTTTATGAAATACCGTGAGAACGTGCAAGCTATTTTTAATGATACAATTGGCGGTTAATATTTAGGCTCAATTTATTCTACATAGGGAGGCGTATGTAGATTATCGTGACCACTAAATAATGGCTAAAAAAAAATTTAATTAGCAGCCTGCTGCCAAAACGCTCCCGGTAGCAGTGCATCAAAGAGAAAATAGGAATTTCTCTGAACCGCGAGTACAAACATAGGTTGTACTCAGCGAAATTTAACATGGGAAAAAACCATCTTTAGGATTCAATATGACAACACAATCTCTGAATAATTTAACCGGCAAAATTTGGTTTGATGGCCGATTTGTCGATTGGCATAACGCAAAAATCTCGTTACTCACCCACAGTCTGCATTATGGCATTGCCGTTTGGGAAGGTTTACGTGCTTATCAGACGGAACAAGGCACGGCTATCTTCCGTTTGGATGCCCATACACAACGATTATTTAATTCAGCAAAAATCATGGGAATAACCATGCCCTACGATAAAGCAACACTCAATCAAGCACACTGCAATGTTCTGAAAGAAAATAATCTAGCACATGCGTATATGCGCCCGATGATTTTTTATGGCAGTGAATCGCTCGGCGTTGCTATCAATGAAAATTTATCTGTTCATGCTGCAGTAACCGCGTGGCAATGGGGTGACTATCTGGGCGCTGGTGCGATAGAAAATGGCGTGCGTATAGGTATTTCGTCTTATACACGTCCACATCCAAACAGCAATCTTTGCAAAGCCAAAGCCACAGGCAATTATACCAGCTCAGTATTGGCCGCTAATGAAGCACGAAAATTAGGTTATGATGAAGCGTTAATGTTAGATTACCAAGGTTATATTGCTGAAGGTAGCGCGCAGAATTTTTTTATCGTGCGGAATAACATACTCTATACACCTGATACTTCTTCTATTTTAGAAGGCATCACTCGCGCTTCAATTATAACCATTGCTCAAGATATGGGATTAACGGTGCAAGAATCCCGTTTAACGCGTGATGAAGCCTATAGTGCCGATGAAGCATTTTTTACTGGCACGGCTGCTGAAATAACGCCTATTTGTGAAATTGATAATAGGATTGTTGGCGAAGGAAAACCTGGTGAAATAACTAAAAAATTACTGAATATTTTTACAGCGATTACGCACGGTAACAACCAAGACTATGCGCATTGGTTACATTATATTTAAAAGGATATCACATGTCAGCGATAACTAGCCCCTATAACATTAACCAGCAAGATTTACCCTTAAGCTGCCCATTACCCACGCAAAAATTATGGAATGCGCATCCTAAAGTTTATTTGCCGATAGAAAAAACAGGGCAAGCCATTTGCCCTTACTGTAGCACGCACTATATTTTAAAGCCCTAACTCACATGAAAAATAGTCTGGGGAATAATTCAGCAAATAAAATTTTAGTCGTGGCACCCGCATGGATAGGCGACATCTTAATGGCACAAACATTATTTAAGCTTCTACAACAAAACAACCCCCGTATTATTATTGATGTTTTGGCACCAGCCGCAACACAACCATTGCTGCAACGCATGCCAGAAGTAACCCATCATTTTTTACTTGATAGTCAACACGGTGAATTTGCATTACTGAAGCGCTATCAGCTGGGCAAACAGCTACGCAAAAATAACTATCAGCAAGCCATTGTTTTACCTAATTCGTGGAAGTCAGCACTGGCGCCTTTTTTTGCCAAAATTCCACAACGTACTGGTTGGCTAGGTGAGCAACGTTATGGTTTATTAACTGATTATCGTCGTTTAAATAAACATATTTATCCACAGATGATTCAACGCTTTGCGGCTTTGGCGATAGAAAAAAACAGTGTGCTTGCTAAAAAATTACCTTATCCTCATTTAGCAATATCCACTGACAATCAAAAAATACTGACCGAAAAATTTTTGCTACACAGCGACAAACCCATTTTAGCATTATGCCCTGGTGCTGAATTTGGTCCCGCCAAACGTTGGCCCGCTGAATACTATGCACAAGTCGCACAGCAAAAACTGCAACAAGGTTGGCAAATATGGTTAGTAGGTTCAACTAAAGAAAAAAATGCGGGTGAAATTATTCAAACTATCACCCAACAAGCTTGTGTTAATTTGATTGGTCAAACTACGTTAAGCGATGTTATTGACTTGCTAGCCTTAACTAATATTGTTGTCTGTAATGACTCCGGCTTAATGCACATCGCCGCTGCAGT
>JAESTO010000164.1 GCA_016763565.1 Gammaproteobacteria bacterium
GCGCATACCATTCAACAACAAGCGGGCGTGAGTTTAAAAGGTGGTGTCGGTGAAGTGGGTGATTCCTACGAACGTCATGCCAATGCCGTGGCGGATAAAGTGGTGCAAGGGGAGTCAGCAGAAAGTTTAATTAATAAATACAGTTCAAGCGCTTCTCAAGCTACATTTCAGGGTGATTCGACACAATTATTACAATTAAAACTTCAAACAACATTAAAAGGTAAACCACCTCGGGGTAAATGGACATTCTTAGGAAGTGATGACAAACACGACTTTTATGACGATGGTGCAAGGCCTATTGCGACGGTTGATGATGCAAGAAAGACTGCTTATGCGCCTAAATTTATTGGCCAGGTTGAAGGTGTTAGCGGTGCTTTAAATAATGTAGAAGAAATTTTTATGCTTAATGAAGATTTAGATGCTTTAGAAGCCTTGGGCGAAAGTGATGAGCCCGATAAGGCTATCATTAATGAGATTGCCGCTAAATTAAAAGATGCGCATATATTATTACAAAGTGTACAATTGCCTGAGCAAATTAGTTTATATCGGCAAGTTATTGGGAGCTATACTGCTCGATTACAAAAAATAGATCCTAAAATCGCCATAAAATTTGATGATGTTGATGCAATTGATATTGATTTAGCTATTGGCGCTCAAGATATAGCAGATTATCGTGATGATCTGCGTAATACAGCAGCTTGGGGAGGATTGGCAGAAGCTGAGGTTGTGGCGCAGACTTTACATATTACGACTCGCATATTTCGTATTGATAGCACGGGTCATTACCGACGCATTATTACCATAGGTCATGGCGGCGCCAGACGGCATAATATTGATTTACTGCATTTAGGTAATCATTATGTTGCTATTCGTAATATCAATGAGGGTGATGATGTCAATCTGACTGGTTTACGTATTGAAACTGAACCAGATGGAAATTGTTTATATGAAGCACTGTATATAGTCTTTTCAGGTTCCAAACCAACAGCAAGAAAACGTGCTGGCTTTATTCGCCATATTCGTAATCATGTTGCAAGAAATTTATCAGATGAAGCAATACAAGCCAATTTGCTTGCCATTTTGACGCAAGGTGAGCGGGGTGGTTTAGGTCCTAAAGTTGGTGAAATAGTTAGTAAGAGGGTCATTGGTGCCAGTATTGAACGTTATGATGAGGGGCATTTACAGAAAACAAAAGATAGATTAGATAGGGAGTTAGATAGTGATGCTGCATCGTTTGATTATGGCGAAAAAAATAAGGATTTATTTGGAAAACAGGCAAAAAGATAAAAAATCTAAAGAAACGCAAGCTGCACTATTGGAATTGCAGCTTGCTCTAGATTTGGCTGAAAGAGTGGTAAGAAAACGTTTATGGAAAGTAGACGCAGGTAAATTAGAGCTTTCTATGGAGTGGTTTAAATTGTTTCGCGCTAATGTTGACGCTGAAGTGTTGAAAGATAGAGGCAGTGATTTTGCAGACTTGGCAGAGCTGGTTGTTAAATACAATAGAACAGTTAAAACAGGTGATGATATTGAAGGAAACTTTGCTGCAGTCGATGAAATGGAAGAAGCTTTTAAAAATGCGATTATGTCGCCCAGTATTGCTTTAATTTCTGGTAAATTCCGCGATGCCTTAAGGATTGCTTTATTTTCTTTTGCCACACAAGATTTACGCTTAGCAAGAATGAATTTGCTAGCAGCTTATCGACTCGGAGAGGACAGTGCTTTTCGTGTGGACGGACCATTGGAGCGTGTGGATTTGCATCATGATTTTTACAGTGATGGTGAAACTCTAGAGCAAGGTCAGCGTAATGCTGTTATGCCGAAGGGCTTAAAAAAAGCAGAGTTAACGTTAGCAGACAGTATGGATAAAGATAAAAATCCACTGGGTAAAAATGAAGGCATTACTGCAGTGGCTTTACAACGTACTTATCCCCAACTTTTTAGTAAGATTAAACGTGCAGAACGTCGAGAGGATGATCTAGGTATCACGCATGATGTAGAGTATTTTGACGATTTAGGAAACCCTTGGGATCAAAAAGCACCGCGTTCATATTCAAAAGATGGCAATCCTATCGGTGATTGGATTAAGTCCATTACTAAACAGTTGGGTAAGCAATTTCCTAAAGAGGGTACGGGGGGGGAATACGATAAGAGTGGTAGAAACCCTACCCAAATGATTGATATTGGAGTGGTATTGGATACTTCTTATTTAACGCAAAACGACTATGTGCGTTTATGGTCAGGATTGATTCAAGCAAACGTTGCAGTTGACCGCATTATAGAAATCAACTCGCCCTATGATGTAGCCGATGTGAGTAAAAGAGCGGCATCTGTAGCTAAAGGTGGTGACAAATCAAATACAACAATGTTGGATGGTGCTCGGACTAAAGCCGCGCCACACGGCGGCATTCATGAAGTCAGTGCCGCAGGCTTGGGCCTTGCAGAGCAGCTTGCTGCAATCAGAAAAAACCCTCAGCATGCAAGTTTAAATAACGCTCATTCAATATACAGAAATCATGGTAACCCATTGCCTAATCAAGGCTCATACTTTATCGAATATTATGTGATGGGTGGTTCTTTTGACAGTGGAGCAGAAATGCGTATTGTTTGGGATAAACCCAACGATATTTTTTATATTACCGGTACGCATTACCATTTTTGGATGTCACCTTATGATGATGATATCCGTAATCCATTTTATAGGCTAGGGAAATAATTTTAATCATATTCTGTCCATATCTCCTGGATTCTCTTGCTGTAAATGGGCTGAGGTTGTTTTTTGGAAGCATGTTCAAAGCATAAGAGAATGGGCTAGGGAGCCCTCCATCTTAACAACACACTTATGGCTAAGGTTACAGCTAAGGGTGAGAAAATCAGTTTATGTTATTACGCTAAAATGTATGATGATATAAAATTATATCTAAATGTGCTTTAAAATAATGAATTTACAGGTTTATTGATATAATTTTGTAAAATAAGAGGTTACACCTAGCTTATGTGCATGAAAAAAAATCGTTATATAGTGTAACCATTAACAACTCGTTAGCATAAATAAGTTTAAAGCAATTAAAAGGAGTTAATATGTTGGGTATTTCTGCAATAGAATTTAGATTACGTGTCATTCGACCAACGCTACAGCGTATCGATTTATGGTCTGAAGCTAGTGAGAACTTGCTACTAGGTACAGCTGCTCAAGAATCACAACTTGGTTATTATTTAGCGCAAGAACAAGGCCCTGCGTTAGGTATTTATCAAATTAAGCCAAGCACTCATCGTAAGTTATGGAATAATTATATTAATCGGTGCAACAAGTTAGTGGATCAAATCAAGGGGTTCTTACCCACGAATTGCCATACGTTAGAAATGATGGATAATGAATTAATAACTAATCTTGCTTATGCTACAGTCATTGCGCGTTTAATTTATCAGCAAGCTGATGTGCCACTGCCAAAAGCGCATAATGTTGAAAGTTTAGCTCGTTATTGGCAAAGATATTATAAACTGTCATTGGATGAAGACTGTATAAATAATTTTATTTATAATTATCAACAATATGTTTTATTTGCAAATTTTTAGTTTGAAATTTTCGTGAAAAATTGTGGTAGACTGATCTCATTATGATTTTTATCCTCTGATATTCCAGCTTAAATGGAGATCAGCCGGAAAAATAATTATTTAATTAAGGAAGAGTAAATTATGGAAGCAAAAAATTTTTATATCTTTTTTTATAA
>JAESTO010000014.1 GCA_016763565.1 Gammaproteobacteria bacterium
AACAGAAAAAATATCAAGAAAATAATACATTGACACATAATAAAAAAAAACGCCTTAAGCCAAATACTCTAGCGGCACAAATTATGCGGGAAACCAAACAACGTGAGCAACGAGTAGCGCAGCAAGTGATAGCAGCGCAGGCAGATAGGAGTAAAACATTGTCACAAGCGCATGCACCGGTAAATAATAGGATACCTCATAGCAAACAAAAAAAACAACCCGTAATGGCTAGCACCAATTCACCTTTTGCCATGCCAGAAAAAAAACATACGATGCAACAACCAAGCAATAACAGGTTCGATAACAAAAAATTAGTCAGTCAGGGTAAAGAAAAAACACAGACGAGCCAAGGTAACGTCACTATTGGCCAAATGGATGTCATCATCCAAACACCGGTAGAGGCTAATAAATCTGTGACAGCAACTACGCAGTCAGCAGATTTGGCTAATCGCTTATATTTAAGGAGGTTATAAAATTATGGCATTAATGGAATCATCAGTGTCAAAAGTATGCAAAGCTTTGGCCGAATATGTAAAAACGCAAATTGAATTAATCAACAGCGAAACCAGTGAAATAATACAAGTCGTTATTGGCAACCCATTGAATGCTGAGAAAAGCAGCAGTGCTGGCAGTGATACTCATTTGATCAACTTGTTTTTTTATCATTTCAATACGTCAGAATTTGATAGCCAAGCGTTTCCAGGCGAAGTCAATCAATTGCGTGTGCGTTGTTTAATTACACCGTTTAGTCAATCCAATACGGTGACTGAAGGTGAAAATGATTTACGCTTAATTGGCGAAATATTACGCATCTTCCATGAACAGCCGGTGTGGAATTACACCGATGAATATGGTGATATTCTGACTTCGGTGCAGATTATTTTTCGTCCGTTAGCGATGGAAGAAGTGAGTCAATTATGGGGCAGTCAAGAAGGCGTGAGTTATCGCCCTTCGGTGAGTTATGAATTAGCACTGATTCCAGTACAACCGAATAACTTGCGTCGACAAGCACCCTTGGTCAGCGATGTGAGCCTTAATGATGGTGCAATAGCCAATGTGACAGGCGCGCAACACACATGGGATGATGATTGGTTACCAGACATTGCTTTTGTCATGGCGTTAAACGATGGCCTAGGTAAACGCTATTTTGATAGTTTACATCTGCTACTAGATAGCAATAAAAATGTGATTGCTATCAATAAGGTTGCACCAGCTGTATTAGCACTTTTTAATGATCACGATCTAACCGTGTGGATAGCCGGGGCTGATGCTAGCACCAGTAATGAACTAAGTGTTACCTTACATTTCGATCGTTTAAATGACGATTATCGTTGGGAAAAAGCGACTGAAACGTTTGATATGGTTGCTACCAGTTTAGCCGTGGATGCCGAACAAGCGGCAACTGCCACCACAGCGGAGGTTGATTTATCATGGTTTCAACTCAGTCAGAATTTTGGACAAACCCAATTTACCGTGTATGCAACGCGCAGTTATTTGCGCACACGTGATAATGCACTCATCACATTACGTAGCAAACCCTTATTAGTCACCGTTGTGACAGATGAATAAAGATATGGATATTAATCAATTACACGTGGAATGGCAGCGTTTAGAGTTACTGACCTACCATTTGCAACAGGTGCGTGAGGATAAAACCATGGTGGATGACGATATGGCGTCTCTGGCTAATCTGCAAATGCACTGCAATGCATTGAGAATGGCAGCGGATAGCCCTTGGAAAAATTTAGCAAAATTAGCGTTGCCACCCTTAGCGTACGATATATTAATTTGTGCGGCAGCCGTGGAGCTAGCGCCAAAACTGAGTTGGCAATTTCAATTATTGAATGCAGGGCAAAAAAACCAACCCTATCCTACGCGAGCGTTAATTCATCAATTATTAGCATTAAATACGGCATCAGCGATGGCGTTGCAGCAATTATTAGCTGATGGTTCCGTGTTATTTCAGCAGGATTTACTTTACGTAGACCGTGAAGAAACAGGGCCTTATCAAGCGATACGACCAACAACCACATTAATTAATCATTTATCACAGTGTATTGATCATTACCCAACACCACAAGGCAGTTACCGCATTGAGACATTGGCAGTACGGGATGATTTAGTGTTACCGGTCGCACAAATGACCCTGCTGGATGAATATTTATTATGGATTAAACAACGCGATAAAGTAGTGAATCAGTGGAAAGGCTTAGATGTCGGTGGCCCCGTGGCGTTATTTTCCGGACCTTCCGGTACCGGTAAAACCTTTGCGGCTACGGTTATTGCTACAGAGTTAGCTTGGCCCTTATTTCGTGTTGATTTAGGTGCCATGGTCAGTATATACATTGGTGAAACCGAGCAAAATATTAATCGTTTATTTGATGTGGCACACAATAAACCGATGATTTTACAGTTTGATGAAGCAGATAGTTTGTTTGGCAAGCGCGGTGAAGTAAAAGAAGCGCGTGATCGCTATGCCAACATGACGGTGAGTCATTTATTAGCACGTATAGAAAACCACCATGGGCCGATTATTTTAACCAGTAATTTATCGGATCAGATCGACAGTGCCTTTATTCGTCGCTTCCAAACCGTGGTTAATTTTCCGCGCCCTGATGCCACGGCACGTGCCGCATTATGGCGACGCTTATTACCGAGCCAGGCGCCATTAGAGGATAATGTGGATGTGACATTGCTTAGCAAAACGGTGAATTTAACCGGTGGTCGTATTCGCAATGCTGCTTTACACGCAGCCTATCTAGCCGCGGGCAAAGACAAAGCCATCGGCTTAGAGGAAATAGCCATTGCAGTGTGGCGAGAAATTGGTAAAGAAAATTATGAACGCTCATTGATCACCTTGGGTGCATTAGCGCATTATTTGCCAACGGCATTAAGGAATGAATAATGATTAATATTGAAAAGCTATCGGTGCAATTGCCCCAAGCACTCGCACACAAGGCACCCGGCATTCGTCGGTTCATGAGTCATTATCTTGCAGATTACACGGTTGAACAAAGTCAGCAGTGGGACCGGATACATTTACAACCGATACAAGCGAACCAAAACACATCAGAAAAACACATTGCACAGCAAATAGCCCAGCAACTTATTAGCCATTTGCAAGCACAGCAACCAACGAGTCAGGTAACGGCATATTAGTCCGTTGCAACTAGAGTAAGGATTAAAAAATGATAAATTTTTCACGAGGGATTTTAGTAGAGTATGCACTTTCTTTGCCATTATTAATGGTCGAGTTTGAATTTAATCCACAAAGCATCAGTTATACACGCAGTGTCAATATTCCTGACGCAAAACCTAATACTAATCGCCTAGGGTTTACCACACCGCAAGAAGCGCCACGTGTTACCCAAGGTGTGACACCACAAAAAGAAAACATAGATATTAAAATATTATTGGATGCCACCGATCGCATGGATGAC
>JAESTO010000141.1 GCA_016763565.1 Gammaproteobacteria bacterium
TGACCGCGCTGCATAACAATTTTGCTGGGCAAATCAATGCCATGCACGTCGCTGTATAAAACATAATGAATCATCCAGCCTTGCTGTTGAAGAAATTGTAGGTGCTGATAACTATCAAAATGCAGTGTTGCCGCCACATGCGGTGCTGGCAAGCCACGCAACCAATAATAGAGATTAGACACCGGTAATGTCCAGCCCAATTGTTGTTGTAAAAGCATTTCTGCATTGTGTGCGGTGAAAATGTGACCATTATTAGCCTGTAAGCTAACCTTTTTGTTGTCTCCTTCTAAAATTATTCGACCCATGCCTAATGGGCCAAAAATTTGTAGGCGATACTGACGCTTTTTTTGCTGCAAGAATAAATTAGCACTTTGTGCTTGTTGGCCATTATGAATAGCAATAGCACCTCGCACTTGCCATTGTTGTATATGTAATAACTGTTGTTGCCGCTGTGGCCATGGCATGTTGCGTAATTGCCCTTCGGGAGCAGGTACTGTGACACAACCCATGAGCAACCAACAACTCATCGTTAAGAAGATTAGTTTTATATATCCTCCCAAAACGCTGGACGCCCGCCCACGTGGGTATAACAAAACCTTATCGTGTATTTCATCATTCATAATTAAATTGCTTAATATTTATTGCAATAAATGTAATTAATTGTTAATATCGAAATTAATTTAATTACATTTTCTCATAATGCTAAGTAATAGTAACACGCTCAATAGGATAAAAATATCTTTCGCCCATTTTGCTCGCACTGTATTACCAGAAAAAGCGCCCAAGCAAGTGCTCGGCATTGATACCACGCAACCCACTATCCGCTTTCTTTTACTTAGCCATCAACACCAACAATACCGCGTACAACATCACGCGGCTATCACACCCACACCAGACGATCGTTCACCCATGATCACTAAAATGTTGCAACAATGGTTAAATGCTGCTTATATTACGACCGCAACCCCCACAGTTATGGCATTAACTCAACACGATATTATCAAAAAAACCATTCCTGTGGCAAAAAAACTTAACCAGCAGGATATTGAAAAAATTGTCGCTACCAACATTGAGCGTTATCTCAGTTGCTCACTGTCTGATATTTATCTTGACTTTGCACCCATTGGCCCTTCAGCAAACAATTCACAGTTATTCGATATTCAATTAATTGCCGCACGCCGTCAATTGGTAGACCCTATCTTACAACCTATTCAACGAGCGGGTTTAACGGTCAAGGTAGTCGATGTCGATAGTTATGCCCTTGCACGTGCTAAATTATTTTTAGACCAGCAAAAAAACGCGCTCAAAAATTGGCAAAAAATATTAACGAGCGAGGAATCTCTGGTCTTAGGGCTAGCATTACGAGGATTCGCAATATGCATATAACGGTTAATTTATTACCGTGGCGAGAAAAGCAACGTACAATTATTCAACATCGCTTCGTTGCTATTATGCTTATATTGTCGCTCATGATCTTCATCATCAGTTTATTGTTTTATATTATAATCGCTCAGAAAATCAACAAACAACACATTCGTAATCGTTTTTTACAACAACACATCAGGCAACTACACAGCAAACAAAAAATAATTAGCCAATTGAAACGTCAGCAACAACAATTTTCACAACAAATTAACGCATTTAATCAATTAGCTAATAAACGTATCCAAACATTACAGATACTCATTACCCTAGCAAAAATGATCCCTGATAATATGGTATTAACCCATCTTAGTTTTGCTAAAAATAACATTCTCATGCAAGGAAAAACTCAAGACACTGAAAATATATCCTATTTTGTTGACAATCTTATGCAATTACCTTGGTTGACGCAAAGCAAAATTATCAGCATCACTCACGACAAAAAATCCACTGTATTTACTAATGACTTTATTTTATCAATACAGGTGAAAACCAAACGCTAACCCTTATGGCTATCCCATTATACAAAACCTATTTGAATTATATTGCATACTGCTCCGGATCAAAAAGATGGTTGCTCATCGTGGGCATTAATTTATTATTGGCAACCAGCAGTTATTCTCTTTTCCTTGCAACCCCATTGATGAAATTTAACCAAGTCCATCAACAACAGCAACGCTTAAAGTTTATCTTACAACAACGCTACCGCGACATTGCTTTATTGCCTCAATATGAAAAAAACTTAATGCAATTAAAAAAAACGTTACGCTCTATCCGGCTACAATCATCGCACACCACCACCTCACAATTAATTGCCAGTATTTCTCAAATAGGCAAAAAAAGTGGCATCGTTTTTCAGCTGCTAAAACCGCAAGTTAAAAAAATTACCGCAGATCACACCATGCTACCATTCAATATAATTATCAACGGAAACTATTCGCAAATCATTAAATTTATCCATCAACTAACCCGTAACCAACCCTTTGCTGTGATTCGTCATTTCATGCTAAAAACCAGCAAACCACCGATGGAAAATTTGCAAATAACCATGTCCTTATTATTAGCCACATATCAACCCAAGGTAAGCTATGAAAAAAAATAGCCTTACCTATTTATTCTTGTTGCTGTTATTGCAGCTAAGTGGATGCGATTCAACGAATCAGCATAATTTAAATCATTTTATAGAAAAATTAAAGAACAAAGCGCACATAACATTACCCGCATTACCCACATTAATTACCGTATCATCAAATATGGCAATACCAAATGCTTTACGTGATCCTTTTGCCATGTCGGTAACCACCTCATTAACAACGGAAAACATGCATCATTATGCGTTAACCTCATTACGTTTGGTGGGTACATTATCTAATCAACAACAACATTGGGCCTTACTGCAAACCCCTAACCACACCTTGCAACGGGTAACTATGGGCCAACGTATTGGTAAATCGCAAGCAAAAATTATTGCGATTGAACAAGATCACATTACCTTGCAAAAATTAACACAGCAATCGGGCAAAGTCATAAAAGAAATCCTGGTTCTCTCTTTAGGAAAATAATATGAAATTTTTACACGCTTGTTGCTTAATCTTGTTATTAGCGAATGTGAGCACAACAGCTATTGCAGCAGAAAAAAAAGCATCACCACCCTCTCACACTAAAAAATTATCCTTTAATTTCAAACAAATAAAAACCCGCACCATGCTGCAATTATTAGCGGAATTAGCCGATGTTAACATTATCATTAGCGATAAAGTGCAAGGTGAGCTGAGCCTTCATTTGCGCAATGTAACGTGGCAACATGCTTTAAATATTATTTTAAAAAGCAAAGGATTGGCACAACGTGGCTTCGGCAACGCGGTGTTTATTACCACTAATAAAGAAATACTCGCCCAAGAACAAAATGAATTACGCGCAGAGAAATCCGGACAAAAAATCAGGCCATTAAAAACGCTATTGCTGACCATTCACTATGGCGATATAAAAAAATATTATGACTTATTAAAAAACCCGCAACATAGTTTACTATCGGCGCGTGGCCACGTGTTAATGCTGGCATACCGTCACATTCTTATTGTCGAAGACACTACAAAAAAATTGCAACAGATCAAACAATTATTTGCAGTGCTTGACAAACCAATTAAACAAGTAATGATCGTTGCCAAAATTGTCGTCATGCAGCGCAATTTTGAACGTAACTTAGGCATCAGCTGGTTAATTAAAAGCACCCCATCTGGCAATCGTTTGTCTAGTTTCAGTATGGATTTAGGCAGCAACATGCTGGCTAATCAAGGCGCGCAATTGGCATTTGGCACCATTGCGGATGATATTGTACTTGATTTAGAATTATCGGCACTCGAAGTTGAAGGTGTTGCCAACATTGTGTCAAGCCCACGTATCATGACGATGAATAATGCCACTGCTAGCATTGAACAAGGTACACAAATTCCTTACAGCACCACCGCATTAAATGGTGGCACTGGCATACGGCTGATACCGGCCACTTTAAAATTAGAAGTAACACCACAAATATTACCTGGTAATAAAATGATCCTGACCTTATTCGTCAAGCAAGATCGTCCAGGCGTCTCCCTCAATCACGCCCAGCCACCCATCGACACGCGAAGCATCAAAACGCAGATTAGCGTACACGATGGACAAACGATTGTATTGGGTGGAATTTATGAACGCGATAATAAAAACTCTGTCACACGTGTGCCTTTTCTTGGTAGCATTCCTATTCTAGGCAAATTGTTTAGTAGCAAACACATCACTCGCACCAAGACTGAATTAATGATTTTTATTACGCCTAAAATTGTTAAGGAAGAACCCTAGCTTTGTTTTCAGAAGCAGAATAAACCGATGAAGTGAAAGGCTATTGAAAAACAGAAGGTACCCTATCTGTGGTAACTTCTCGCCATTATTCTTAGCCGTAATAGCTAAAACATTGCCACGCATTACATTTAATGTTCGCGTAGCTGTTCCCTTTTGCCGGTAGTTAAAAAATAACAATGGTTCTGTTAATAGCGGTTTTTTATATTATTTCGTCGTTACTTTTTGCGCAGCTGGTGCCATCGGTGCTGTACCACGCCACATAGTCTTTATCATCGAATAAACACAAAAAGTATTGACCAGCTTTGGAGGCAATAGCCACTTTAATACGCCAGATAAACAGATTATCCGCCGCGGCTTTGAATTTTTGGATAATAACGACAACATTATCATGCTCTTGCGGCGTCACCACCTTAGCAACATGTTTGGCGTTGCAATATGGACTGCTATGACCCAGTATAACAAAAACAATATACACGGCCCCGGAAGAACGATGCACTAAACTGGTTATTATGGATAATCTTGCTTTTCATGAGAGGCTATACTCTCTGTCGATACAGCGAGGTTTTTTTAAAAGCTTTAATCAGTTACTGATGTTGCTTGCCTTTTTTCGTTTCTTATCCGAACAAAAATTTCTTGGCGATGAACAGTAATCTCTTTGGGTGCTTTGATACCTAAACGTACTTGCTCACCCCGAAGGCTTAAAATGGTAATTTCTACATTATTGGCTGGATTATTCCAGTCATTACCCACAATGATACTCTCGTTAATATATCGTGTTAAAACTAACATAATGTCCACCCTCAGTTTAAAGGCAATAGGCTAAAAATAAAGAATTATTAATGATAATATGTCAACATATGATTAGCATTTAGATAAACGGTGTTGTTGCGTTGTCTTCAGATGACACCCTAACTTTTGTGTTATTAAAAACAATAAGGACTCTAAGCAAATATTATGCATGCAGTTATTATGATTATTCCTACACAATCAGCGTCAGAATCCTTACCGTAGTATTTGCCCAACTTTTGTCAGACATTAAACAATTAACTATTAAATTAATTATTTGTTCTTCACTTATCTACGTAAGTTTATTTAATTTACTTTTTTTATTTTTTTCCGTTGTTGTTATTATTCGGCGTGTACAATGATACAAAAAAACAACAACTAAACAAACAGCCTCTTTTAATACTAAAGTTTAGTACTAAAAAATGCATAGCAGAATGACAGGCGGGCGCGGCTCGACTAAACGAAAATTTACAACATAATAATAAAACTTATTACCATGAAGGAAAAAACATGAGTCAAACTACCTTACTACATAAACCTGCACTTAAGCTGGAAAATAATGTGCTACCTAAACCAGCATGGAGTAACCAAAACTCAAAAGAATTTTATGAACATATCCCCATTGAATTATTTGAGAAAATTGCTGCCACAGGTGGCTTAATCAATAGTTACGAATTAGAGTTGATTAAACCTTATATTAAAAAAGCCAATAACATTTTAGAAGTGGGTGGTGGTTATGGAAGAGTTATTAACCATATCCTAAAACATCGTACGAGTAATACTGAAATTACAACGATAGAGCAAAGCCAACATTTATACAAACATTTATGTGCAACGTTTTCTGAAAATATTCGCGTCATTCACGAGAATATAAAAACCATTACATTCGATGAGAAATTTGACTTGATATTATTAATGTGGTCTGGCTTGGCAGAGTTTTCAAAGCGCTATCAACCTTTTCTCATAAAAAAACTCATTATGGCCTTAAATAACCACGGCATACTCATTATAGATAATATTGATTCGCAATGTAAACCCATCGGTTCAACCTTTTTTAAAGATCAAACCTATTTGATAGAAACGCCTTACGGGAACTTATATGGTTATACACCATCAAAAAAAGATGTGCAATATTATTTAAAAGGACTGCCTGTCAAAAATCTTGAGGTAATAAACTATAATACTGAACAGTATAGGGCTAGAGAATTATATATTATACAAAAAAATGCTTCATGACTGCTTAATTCTGACACACCCTCTAACAAAGCTGCTCCTGTGGGGAAATTGATTGTTTTTTTCACTAAAGCCATTTAGGAATCGACAATCTTCTTCTGGTATATTCTTGCTAGAATAAATATTGGGGTATTGTGTTTCATCACTATGAAAAAAGTCAAATATG
This sequence comes from Gammaproteobacteria bacterium, assembly GCA_016763565.1. Next base: position 6,446 of record JAESTO010000141.1, read on the forward strand.
GCCTTGTCGGAAACGTCATCGAGAGGAGTCTGATCAATATTCAACTCACCCTCTTTTATTTCCTGGATATATTTATTAAGCAAAGATGCTGTCTGGTATAAATCGTTAATGACCGTTTGCCGTTGACTATTTTTGGGTGAAAATTTCAAACTGCTCGCATATTGTAATGAATAATAAATGGGCGCACTTTCGTGATAAAGAGAGAAGAAGCCTGGATGCATAATAATCGGTGCATAATTTTCCAGGCGATAGACGTCTAAATAAATACGTTGTAGTTCACTAATTGGTGCCGCGACATCATCAACAGCAGGGATAAAACCACACACAGAACCGGTGGACATTGCAATAAGATGTTTAACAGTATCTTCTATATGTGGATCAGGCTTGATATTTTTTCGTTTTTTTATAATGGAAAAAATAAGCTCCCAAACGAACTGATGACGCCAATATTCTGATGATTTTCTCGCAGCCTGTAATAAGTATGATTTAAATTTTATCCACGCTTCATCGTCAAGCTGCTCAAACCATATTGCAGGAAAATAAATGACTTCTACTTGCCATATATCAACACAACTTTCATGATGCATGATTGCTTTAAATGTATCCCAATGGTCAACCAAATTTTTTGGCGGGAGTGTTTTTAGATTAAACTGTTTCACTAACCGATGGTGTGAAGATTGCTTAGAGATTTTTGGTAGCATAAACAATGCACGTGAACCTGCTGTCATATTCCAAAGAAAAGCGGGTTGTTGTGAAAACCCAGGGCTTAAAACTCTTGCTGTACCAAATATTTCCCCTGAAGGCAGGAGACCATACATTGGCACAGTATAATTTTCAAAAATCATGAAAACTTCTAATGATTTTTTCAATATAACACTCACAGGATTACTGCCTAAGTTATACCCTAATTTTTGTTGAATGTCGGCACTAATTGACCCGTCATTCAAGCTTACTATTTTACCTTGTTGATTAGGGACACAGAGCTTCCCTTCTTGAAGGATTTCGCTACCAAAGGGATAAGTAGCTACAAATAATGTATAGTTATCATTAACATCGAGTTCGTCAATAATAGTCGTTAATTGAGGTGAAACTTTTTTTAAGCTCCTCCTTACATCGCGCCACTGTTTTTCAACCAGCGTTGCGTTTTGTGCCTTTCCCATACAAAAAATATCTCTTTGTCAACATGATTTCTTTATTGTAACAAAAAATAAATGCTTACCAACCACCGGATACAATTTATAAAAAAGGTAGATAACCATATGCTATCTACCCCTTTTCTTATTGTTGGAGAATTTATAGTCACAATCCTCTTTTTATTATCTGCACGAGAAACGATGCATGCTTATTATGCGACAATCTCATTGTCATGAACCGAGTTATCAGCCGTCAACTATCTTTTCCGATATTTAAGCAGAATCTAATATCGTATAAATATTCTCCGATTATGGGTTAGCTTGAGTGTGAACTTGCGCATAAGTCTTATCGCCAATATCATCAAGAATGAGCAAAGGAAAGCGATTGAGTTTAGTCAATACTCGGGCAATTGATACATCTGCCGCGCTTGCTACAATTGCTGTGCCAATGACGTAGTGGAGGTAAATAAACAGCAAATGCCTAATTCAATCATGCGAGGGCCACTAGCGGTTGCCAAATGGATTTTACCGATCCTACTGAATCCAAAAATGACAATATTATTCGCCGCTTTAATCCAACCGATATTCTTTTATCCAAACCATGACTTGTTGACGAGGGATAGAGAGGGCTTGTTCAATATTCAAGGTGTGTCTGTTCAATAAACTGCGTAAATAGGTTTTAGAAGCGATGCTTCTTTACTGTAATTATTAGAGATTATTATGAAAAAAGTAGAATCAGTTAATGCAACTAAGCTGATTAAAAGAATTAGCAACAGTTGTGCTAACGAAATTGAATTATGCAAAGCGATAAAAGGATAAAAGACCGGTTTTATCCACACGTGTTTAGCTAGCTTGAGCCCATGTTAAGGTCTTTAAGCGCTTGTTCGATTTTTTCATTGATAATCTCTTGTTACAAACAAAATTGTTCCTTTAATCCTACGCATTCAATACCTTCCTAACTAACCGTTTAACAACAAAAAATACCGAAGCCACTAACAAAATTAA